>JAEWUY010000003.1 GCA_023396795.1 Bacillota bacterium
CTATTGTGATGAGACAATTTATGTCGACATTGATCCCAAAATTCAAAAAAAGCGCCTAGAAAATCGCCGCATTCCCGTTGAGATTTCCTTGGCCTTAAATGCCGGCTTTGATGCAAAACATAACAAACAAAAAGCCACTTTTGTTATTGATAATTCCGATTCGTTAGACGATTTACATCACTCTTTAGAGAAAATTATAAGTTAATAAGCGGAGATTCCACTTAGATCAAATTCTTCTTCGCACATTTCTTTTAATAAGCGCGAAAGCTGACGAGCGCGAATTGCCCCAGCTTTGCTGGTTTCGTATAATTGAGCAATTTCACTGATGGAAAAATCGCTCGTGAAAAAAGTATAACGACGATTTTTGGCTCGTTCGATGAGAATCGGCAAAACGATTGTGTCGCGAACGTAATCATTTTTATATTCATTACCGAAATCGTCGAAAACAAGTAGCGGAACAGTCGATAGTTCAACCATTGTTTTGGCGAAACGATCTTTATCGGTAAAGGCTAAATCATTTAATTCTTTAATTCGGATCGCTGAATCAATAAAGGCCGCTTGTTCTTTTATCGCGGCAATAAAGTCGTTAACTAGAGTGGCTAAGAGAAATGATTTGCCGACACGATGTCCTCCCCGTATATATAGCCACCGTGAGGATTTTTCTTGCAATATCTGTCCAAAAATTTTGATGACACGAATACGTTCTGTTGTTTTATCAAGCGTTTTTACCGATGATTCCTTCCATTCTTCTGGAAAATCGGTATATAAATATTTACTGTCGATTTCGATACGTTTAAGAATTTTATGGCAAGGTGTAAAAACCCGTTCAATCATGCCATTGTCGTTCACTAATTTAAGTTGCAGATGAGGAGTTGCTTTGCGACAGTTTTCGACACCAGGACATTTGCGGCAATAGTCATAGTCTTCTTTGAAGGCCATAAACTTGGAAATATTTTCCCGAACCATTTTGACGGTTGGATTAAGTGTTTGTTTAATGATTTCATAAACTTCGACATCTTGACGAAGTTCTTCGAGCATTTCGTCGATATATGAATCGAGTTCGCTTTTTTCAAACACCGGTAATTTGATTTTATCCATATGATTAGTCCTTTTTCTTGCTTTCGATCGCCGCTAAAATACTTTCAAGTTCTTCATCGCTAATTTCTTCTTCTTCTAATTTAACATTTTTACTATTAATTTGAGTATTTGTCGGTGTTGATGTTTTCCAGGCCGAATTGATTTTAATTAAATAATTCATCGTATCGATAGCCGTTGTCACGCCCTCGCGAGCAAGAGAAGAAGCGATTTTTTCAGTATAGCGACGCGATAAGACGTTGTTAGCTTTAGCTAAAACATAATCCACTAAGGCATTAATTACTCCGTGAGCGAAGCCATAATGTTTGGAAAGATCATCAACTAAATCAAGGTCGGCACGGCTGGGGGAAGTGTTATTTTGTTTGATACGTAAATATTCTCCAGGCGCCATTGCGTCCATGAGTTTAATCTTACTGGCCAGTTCACTATCGCTCGATACTTTGCTTCTGTCACCATTTTTCTTACGATGAAAAAAGGGAAATTTAACTTCTTCCTTCGCGCGGTCAGACACGCGTTGAAAGTTGATGCGGTTTGTTTTGTTATCAGGATTGTAGGCATCTATTACGATATCTGACATTGTCATTTCGTCAAGCGAAAATAACGCGGCTAAGCGTTCAATCTCTTTAAGGTCTTTTTTTGACAAAATATCACGCTTAATTTGTCCGTCTTTTTCTAAAAAAGCAAAAAAGGTATCAAATTCAAATGATGTATTAATGCGTCCTGATTTTCGTCCTTTGATATCTACTTTTAGTTCCTTGCGAAAAACCGGATCATCGTAATCAGGATTAAATGTTTCCACAAAAGATGATGTAACCTCGTCAAATCCCGTTAAGTTATAGTCGAGTTTATAAGAAAGGGCAAGACGCTTTGCTTCCTTTTCACCAAGATATTTAATAAGCATACCTTTAAACAAAACATCATCAAAAAATTCCCGTGGTGATCGCGGAGCGTATAAAACATAAACATAATATCGAAGCCCAGTATCTTCTTTATAAAACGATTTAAGCAAACCGACAGCCTCCAAAGCCCGTCGGGCCGTAAAAAACTCTCCTGATGACATTTGTAATTTGTCAAATAAATGTCCGTGATTGAATATATCAATATCAGTAGCTTTCTTCTTTTCAAAGAAAAGCGATAAAAAAACAGCGACACTTTTATGACCAATTAAAGGCTGATAAAGTTCAATTAAAACTTCGCGATCAATATCACTAATAAGTGAGGCAAATCTTGTTTCGTAATAATCTTTTTCGCTAATGTAATCCATGGCTATTTCCAATACGCCACAAATTATAGCATGACAACAAGGCTAATTAAATAAAATATGTCGATGCCATCTACTTTTTTTATAAAATTGTGAATACTTTTCCACCGCAATAAATTTACAAGAAAAGCGATGCCATCGATGTTTCTAAATCCTGAATCACAAATGAGCCGGCTTTTTCCACAATTATATGTAATCGTTTTCAAATAGATAAAATTCCTCTTTTTTCTGTTTTTCATATATAATGAATAAGAAATAATCGAGGTAATTTTACTATGGTCAAACGTGTTGGAGTCTTGACGTCGGGTGGCGATGCCCCCGGAATGAATGCCGCTGTGCGGGCAATCGTTCGCTCAGGTATCAAAAACGGCTTAGAAATGTTCGTTATCTACGAAGGTTATAAAGGATTAATCGAAGGGAATATCGAAAAAGTTGATCGCAATTTTGTTAGCGACATCATTAATCGAGGTGGCACAATTTTAAAAAGTGCTCGTTCACGCGAATTTAAAGAAGAAGCCGCTCGTTTAATTGGTGTGGAACAACTTAAAAATTTTGGCATCGACTCTTTAATCGTTATCGGGGGCGATGGCACTTATATGGGGGCCAAAAAACTCTCAGAATTAGGAATTAACTGTGTTGGTCTTCCCGGCACAATCGATAATGATCTTGCTTCTAGCGATTACACGATTGGCTTTGACACTGCTCTTAATACTATTTGTGAATGCGTCGATAAACTACGCGATACCACCGCATCCCATCAACGTTGCACCCTTATCGAAGTTATGGGCAACAAATGTGGTGATTTAGCACTTTTTTCAGGTGTCGCCGAAGGTGTAGAAATGATTATTACTCCGGAACACCCTTATACCGAAACCGAAATTATGGACCGCATTAAAGCCTTAGGAACCGGTAAGAAAAAACACTCTCTTCTTATCGTCAGCGAAAAAGTTTTTCCTAATATTATTTCCTTTGCAGAAAAAGTTACTCTCGAAACTGGCTTTGAAACACGCGCCGAAGTTCTCGGTAGACTACAAAGAGGGGGATCGCCATCAGCTTATGATCGCATTTTAGCAACTAGAATGGGTGTTTACGCGATTGAGATTCTCGTCAATGGCATTCGCAATGTCTGCGTCGGTATTTCGGGTGGAAAAATTGTCCATTATACTTTTGATGAAGCCTTTGCCCTCCCACGAAAAAATCACGATGATATTTATCGTTTGATTAGCATGGTTAATAGATAAAATTACTATGGGCGAGACAAAAATTATCATAAGTGCGGACATCGGCGGGACAAACTCACGCTTTGCCCTCATTGACGAAAATTACCGAATTTTAAAAAGTATCACAAGACCAACAATCTTATATAAAAAAGACGAATTTATTATTTCAATTATTAACGCCATCCGTGACATTGGTGGATCTTTTGAAAATATTATCGGTCTCTCTCTAGGTATTCCTGGGCCCATTAAAGATGGTGGTTATGTAATCGATTTACCAAATATTCATATTCAAGATATTCCTCTCGGAGATATTTTGCGAAAAGAGTTTTCGTTACCTGTTTTCATTCGTAACGATGCCGAAATGGCTTGTTTTGCTGAAGCTATTTTAGGAAGCGGAAAAAACTATAATCGCGTCTTTTTTATCACAATTTCGACCGGTCTTGGCGGAGCGCTCGTCACGAATAAAACTTTTGATGAAACGCCAATTGAAATTGGCCATACCCCTTATATATATAAGGGCGAAGTTAAGTTTTATGAATATTTTGCTAGCGGAACTGGTTTGACCAATCTCGCAAAAATGTATGGCTTTGAAGTTGCAAGTAGCCAGCAGTTTTTTAATCTTGTCACCAACAAAAACCCACGAGCTTTAGTTGCCTATAATGAATGGTTAAATATTCTTGGCGATTTTTTAAACTTTATCAAGGAAAAACATCAGCCAGAAATTATCGCTATAACAGGAGGCGTTTTTAAATCCAAACACATATTTTGGAAGGATTTGCTTCTTCGTCATCCCGACTTAAACTTGCAAGAATGTTTCTTTGACCAAAACGCTGGTTTAATCGGTTCCGCAAGTTATGGTTTTACTATGTTAACTAATTGACTTAAAGTCTATTAGTCAATATACTTGTATTTGCTACGATGAAGACATGTCGCTCGAGCCTTTACTAACAGAGAGGAAGCCACTTGGTGTGAGGCTTCTAGAAAGATCAGCGAAACCGCTTCTGAGCATCCACTGATAAATTGGACGTGACTCGCGTTAAGAGTATCAAGTGCATATCTATGATATGAATTAGGGTGGTACCACGTGAAAGCGTCCTTAAGATGGGCGTTTTTTATTTAAAAGGAGATAAAGTATGAAATTAGTTCTTCCCAATGGCAATAACCTTGAAATTGCAAATGGACAATCAGGTTATGACGCCGCATATAAAATAAGTATTAGTCTTGCTAAAAAAGCTCTTGCATATCGGCTTGATGGCGTTCTTTTTGATCTTTATTCTCCAATTACTGTCGAAGGTCGGTTCGAAGTTGTAACCGAAGAAGATAAAGATGCGATTGAACTACTTAATCACTCAACCTCTCACCTTTTAGCTCACGCTATTAAACGTCTTTATCCCTTAGCTCACATCGGCTTTGGCCCCAGTATTGATGAAGGTTTTTACTATGACATTGATTTTCCTGCTCCTATTAGTGACGTTGATTTGCCGGTGATTGAAAATGAAATGCGCAAAATCGCCAAAGAAAACCATCATATTGTTCGTCGCGATGTAAATCTTGAAGAAGCCTTGAACCTTTTCGCCAATAATCCTTACAAAGTTGAATTAATCAAAGAAATTGGAAACAATATTTCTATTTATGAACAAGGCGATTTTTTCGATTTATGCACTGGACCGCACTTGCCAAATACGAATCTTATTCGCCATTTCAAGCTTATTAGCTTGGCTGGAGCTTATTGGCGTGGTAATTCAAGTAACAAACAACTAACCCGCATTTACGGCACTTCTTTCTTTTCTAAAGAAAACCTTGACGAACACCTAAATATTTTAGAAGAACGCAAAAAACGTGACCATCGCAAACTTGGCAAAGAACTTAGCCTTTTTATGGTCTCAGAATATGGTCCTGGTTTTCCTTTTTGGCTTCCTAATGGCATGATTCTTCGCAATGAACTCGAAAACTATTGGTATAAGAAGCACGAACAAGAAGGTTATGTTTTTATTAAAACGCCAACAATGCTCTCTAAAGAACTTTGGATTACAAGTGGCCACTACGCCAATTACCGTGAAAATATGTATTTTAGTCAAATCGATGATCGCGAATTTGCCATTAAACCAATGAATTGTCCAGGTAGTTTATTAGTTTATAAAAATGAATTACATTCTTATAAAGATTTACCTCAGCGAGTTGGTGAGTTAGGTCTTGTTCATCGCCATGAAGCAAGCGGAGCATTGTCTGGTCTTTTTCGTGTTCGAGCTTTTACGCAAGATGACGCTCACATATATTGCCGTGAAGATCAATCCGTCGATGAAATCATCCGCATGCTTAAACTTTATGACGAAGTTTATTCTTTGTTTGGTCTTAGTTACCACATTGAGCTAAGTACCCGCCCTGAGAAGAAATACATTGGCACAATTGAGACGTGGAATCGCTCCGAAAAGGCTTTAGCTGAAGCTTGTAAGGCGATTGGCCGCGACTATATTGTTAATGAAGGCGACGGAGCTTTTTATGGGCCTAAACTCGACTTCAAACTAAAAGATTCGATGAACCGCATTTGGCAATGTGGCACCATCCAATTCGATATGAATTTACCAGAACGATTTGATATTTCTTATATCGACCAACGTGGTGAAAAAGTTCGTCCCGTTATGCTTCATCGGGCCTTATTCGGAAGCTTAGAACGCTTTATTGGTATTCTTATTGAACATTACGGAGGTGCTTTCCCTTCTTGGCTTGCGCCAATTCAGGTGAATGTTATTCCGGTTAATAATGCTTTGCATTTAGACTACGCAAATGATGTTGTTAATAATCTCAAAAGTTTAGGAGTCCGTGCTCAGGTTGATTCTTCTGAGGAAAAAGTCGGCTTTAGACTACGCAGTTCACAGGTTCGTAAGATCCCTTACACTCTTGTTGTTGGTGATAAAGAAGTTAACGAAAAATCGGTGACCTATCGGGTATATGGACAAGAGAAACAAGTCAATGTTTCCGCTAAAGATTTTAGCGATTTGATCACCTTAGAAATTAGTGAAAAACGTCATTACTAATAATGCTTGACACATCACCTTAACGATGTTAAAGTATTCGACGTAAGTTAAAACGTAGAAAGAAGATGCGCCTGCTTCTCACCAGATTAACAATGTTAATTGGTTCATGCTACGAAACGTAAGTTTCTAATAACGGGCGCCACTTCGTGCCCGTTTTATTTTATAAAAAACAAAGGAGTTGATCGACTATAGCTAACTATCCCATGAACCCTGGGCAAAAACGTCCGGAGGTAAACACCGACCTTGTCAATGAACGAATTCGCTTTCCTGAAGTTCTCGTGATTGGCCCTGATGGTGCCTCGCTTGGAAAAATGAGTTCACGAGCTGCTAATGATATTGCCAGCCGTTATGAACTCGATTTATTATGCGTTGCCCCAAGTGCCACTCCACCCGTTTGTAAAATATTAAACTACGGGAAATATCGCTTCGAGGCACAAAAACGTCTCAAAGAAAGCCGCAAAAACCAAAAGATTATTGAAATTAAGGAAGTCCAACTAACGCCACAAATCGGTATTCACGATTTAATGGTTAAAGTCAAAGGTGCAATTGGCTTTTTACAAGATGGTGACAAAGTCAAAGTTGGTGTTCGGTTCCGCGGTCGGCAATTAGCCCACCCCGAAGTCGGAGAAGAAGTTCTCAACAAGTTTATAAGCCTTGTTGAAGAGTATGCTATCGTCGAAAAAGAAGGCAGTCTTGATGGCAGATGGATGACAGCAATCCTTGCCTCAAAAATTAAAAAATAGGAGAAAAACAACATGCCAAAAATGAAGAGCAAAAGAGCTTTGATGAAACGTATCAAAGTTACTGGCAGTGGCAAGATTAAAAGGCACTCAGCCTATACATCGCACCTCGCCCCCAACAAATCTACCAAGCAAAAACGCCACCTGAGAAAGGCTAAACTTGTGTCAAACAGCGATTTCAAACGCATTAAATTTCTCATCATCAAATAGGAGGTGCCCTAAATGGCAAGAGTAAAAGGCGGCACCGTCACGCGTGCCCGACGTAAAAAAATATTAAAAAGAGCAAAAGGATATTTCGGAAGTAAACACCTACTTTTCAAAACGGCCAAAGAACAAGTCATGCATTCGTTAATGTATGCCTATATTGACCGTCGGAAAATTAAAAGAGATTATCGCAAACTTTGGATCAAACGCATTAATGCGGCTTGCAGAATGTGCGACATTTCTTACTCCCGCTTTATCAACGGTTTGTCACTTGCAAAAGTTGAAGTCAACCGTAAGATGCTTTCTGAATTGGCAATTAATGATTTTGATGCTTTCAAACAGTTAGTTGAAATCAGTAAAAAAGCAAGCGCTAAATAGGCGAGTTTATCAAATAAAAAGACTGCAATTTTGCGGTCTTTTTTTTACATAATAATTCGAAACAATCGCTATAATTCATCGCTTTCGGTCGTAATTTGCAATGATTTCGTATTATTAATCGCTTCGGTAACAAGTTGCTCATAGTTGAATTTTTCTTCAAGCCAAAGCGTTGATTTAAAATTTGGTTTTGTGCGAGGGTTTTGGGGATGAAAAATAGTGCAGCAATCTTCAAACGGTCGAATTGAAATATCATAAGTTTTAATTAGCTTAGCGATTTTAATAATATCGTTTTTATCATATGTCACAAGTGGGCGAATGACGGTTAGATTTGTTACTTCGTTAATAACACGCATTGATCGAAGCGTCTGGCTTGCTACTTGCCCGATTGATTCGCCATTAGCGATAGCTTGGCATTTCCTTATCATCGCCAATTTTTCACTAATTCGATACATCATGCGTCGCATAATTGTAATGGCATAGCTTTCGTCAACTGTGTCATAAATTGCTTCTTGAATTTTTGTAAAAGGAACGATGTGAAGATTAATCTTTTCCTGATAATGGGCTAAAGTCTTCAAGAGATCGATTACTTTGTCAATGACAGCCGTATTAGTGTAAGGTGGTGAGGCAAAATGAACGCATTCAATTGATACTCCACGTTTCATTAATAAATAAGCAGCAACAGGTGAATCGATACCCCCCGAAATCATCATCATCACTTTTCCGGCTATCCCAAGAGGATATCCTCCTGCGCCTTTAAAGGTTTCTAAAAATAGATATGCTCCTTCATCTCGAACTTCAATTCCAATTGATAAGTCGGGGTTTTTAACATCAACCTTTAATGATGTTTTCATTAAAATTTCCTTGGCCACAACGCGATTCATCTCTTCGCTAATAATAGGAAAATTCTTGTCAGAACGTTTAGAGCGTATTTTGAATGTTTGGCTTTGTTTGTCTACAACCATTTCTAAGGCGGTAGATTTAATGATGTCGATATCTTTTTCTACCTTGCAAACAATCGTCAATGAGTTAATACCGCTAACATCCTGAAGAGCCCTCACTAAAGCATAGGGG
>JAEWUY010000074.1 GCA_023396795.1 Bacillota bacterium
GTAGAACACTAGCTTCCCAAGCTAGTTACGCGGGTTCGATTCCCGTCAGGTGCTCCAGCACAAAAAGATTCGGAACTTGATAAAAGCTCCGATTTTTATTTATGAGAAAAGAAATCTTAATTTCACAGGTTTAGTTATCATGTTGAAGAATAATTATTCGATTTAACGGAGATAAGCAAAATAACACTAACAAATATATTTGTCGAAAAACTTGCAAAAACCACCTATTTTTGTGACTTTTGCATATTGTTTTTCTATGTCCTTTAATTAATCAATTAACTTTGCTAAAATACTAAATGAACTATTAGAAATTGGGGAATATTTATGGAAGATTACCGCCAAAAGTGTATTAACTTATTAAAAGAAAGAGGCGTAACGATTAATGATATCGCTGACTCTGCTCGCTTTTTACAAGCTGATTATCACGTCGATTTACTAAAAGAAGAACTTCTTGATTCTGTTTTGAGTGTGCTTGCCAAACGAGAAGTACAGCTGGCAATTATGACGGCTGTTGAACTTGATAAACTAGCCGAAAGCGGCAAAATGTTTGATAAAGATTTAGAGGCGATTTTGATGCGTGATGAGGGCCTTTATGGTGTTGATGAAGTCATTGCTTATGGCGTTTGCAATCTTTATGGATCGATTTCTTTAACTAACTTTGGGTTCATTGACAAAAAGAAGTATGGAATTATTGAAAAACTTAATGAGAACGGTAAATCCACAGGAGTATGTAATACCTTTCTAGATGATATTGTTGGCGCCATAGCGGCCAGCGCAGCTTCACGCTTCGCCCATCGCTGGGCCAGATAGGTAAAAGATATGCCAGATTTTACATCAATTTTGACATGGATTGATTTAGGTCTTGGTCTTGTAATTGCTGGTTTTTTTGTTTTTCTTCTTTTGAGAATTACGCGACGTAAGTTTGTTTTGCTGTATTCGATTTTAGGGCTTGTCGCTCTTATTTTATCTTGGCTTTTCGCCCTTGAATTATTGCGAACAATATTAGCAATTGTTTTAACTACGTCGGCGACAATTATTCTTTTTGTCAATATTAGTCGGATTAGACCATTAATCGCTAGTGAGTTAAAAGGCAAAACTTTATTTGGTTTTAAAGCAAAAGCTCCAGAGAAAATTTTTGATCGTGAAGCAATGTATAAAAAAATTAATGATGCCATTCTTGCTTTGAGTAAGCAAAAAATCGGAGCTTTACTAACCTTTGAAAAAAATATTTTATTAACTGATGTTATTAAAAGCGGAACGATTGTTAATGCTCCCGTTTCTGCTGAATTGCTTATGACTATTTTTTATCCCGGAACGCGTCTTCATGATGGGGCCGTGGTTGTTCGGGGGGATACTATTTTAGCCGCTAGTGTTTACTTTACACCGACGACTAAACCTTTAACTGGTAAATACGGCTCTCGGCATCGGGCCGCTATTGGCATTAGTGAAATGTCAGATGCTGTTACGATTGTTGTTAGTGAAGAGACGGGACGTATTTCTATTGCTTATCGCGGTGAACTGCAACCACTCACCGTCGATACTTTCTTTCGTGTTTTCCAGGAATACATGATGGAAATGACCGAAGAAGGAAACGAATAAAGAGGAACAACATATGACCAAATATTTTGGCACTGACGGCGTGCGAGGTCGCGTCGACGAAAAACTTACGGTCGAAATGGCGTATCGAATCGGTCGCTTCATTGGTCAATATCCAAATGGAAAACGTAATCGTATTGTCATTTCTCGTGACACACGTATCTCGGGAAAAAAGCTTCTCGATGCTTTAATTAAGGGCATTCTTGTAAGCGGTGGTGATGTTTATGATGAAGGTGTTTCAACGACTCCATCGATTTCCTACATCGTCGAGAAGAAAGGCTTTGATTATGGCATTATGATTAGTGCCTCGCATAACCCTTATTACGATAACGGCATTAAAATCTTTGACGCCAAAGGCAAAAAATTATCATCTGATATCGAAGAATTAATTGAAGAATACATGGATGTAGAAACCGACTTCTTGCCAGTTTATGCCGATCGTAAAGCTGGTACGTTATTTGATGGTGCGAATTTGCGTGATGAATACATATCCTTTTTAATTAGCAAAGCTAAGTTTGATTTTTCGAATCTAAAAGTTCTTGTTGATTGTGCGAATGGTTCGGCTTCTAATATTGCTCCTGAAGTTTTTAAAGGCTTAGGTATCAAGGCCGATTTTGTTAATAATCAGCCCGATGGTTTGAATATTAACGAAAACTGTGGGTCGACTCATATCGAAACATTAATTGCTCATAGTAAAGAGGACAATTATGATTTATGTTTTGCTTTTGATGGCGACGCGGATCGCCTGTTAATTGTTAAAGACGGGCAAGTCATCGATGGCGACATGATGATTTATATGAACGCTATTTCGAAATTAGATCGAGAAAAATTGGACAACAATGCTGTTGTTATAACGGTCATGTCTAATTTAGGGTTAAAACTTGCTCTTGAACGGAAAAATATCGAATATATCGAAGTCGATGTTGGTGATAAATATGTCCAAGCAAAGCTTGAAGAATTAAATCTTTCACTCGGCGGCGAACAATCAGGTCATGTTATTTTTTATCATGATTTAAATACCGGTGACGGAATTTTAACAGCTATTAAAATGATGACCCTTTATGTTGGAAACGGATATTCGTTTGACGAACTCAAAAAAGATTTAGCCATTTTTCCACAAGTTTTGTTAAATGTTAAAGTTAAAGATAAACGCGCGGTTTTAAATGACGAAGGGCTCAAAAAGTTAGTGGCTCAAGAACAAGCTAGTCTTGGCAAAGAAGGCCGTTTACTAGTACGCCCAAGCGGCACCGAATCACTTGTGCGGGTCATGACCGAAGCGCGAACACAAAAACTATGCGACGACATATGTAATCGCATTAAAGACTATATCGAAAAACTTGATTTATAAAAATAATAGGGTTTATGCCCTATTTTTTATTAACATTAATGTTAATATAACGTACCCCGATAATATGACAACGGCTTTTTAAAGAAAGAGATAAGTCATTTGGCGATTCATTTAAAGCTAGACGAACTAATCCGTCTAAATCGTGTCCGGAATAATGGAAAAGTTTAAAGTCACGTACTTCATAATCTAAAAAGTAAGAAGTGTAACGGTCAATTTCGACAAGACGCCGGCACTCTCCCAGTTTATATAATCCGACTCGACGATCTGCTAATGGTAAAAAATAGCGCAAGCCGGCTTGATACGTGCCAATATAACGGCCCGTTCTTTCAATAATGGCGACAAAGCCCTTTTTAATATTAATAAAGCCCGTTAATACAAACAGGATTATTCCAGCAACAACGACACTGGCAAGCGTTATGTAAAACTGTTGATCGGTCATCTTGCTAAATAGTTTATCATGAATTGGACCTTTTGCATGTTATTGAGTCGGCATTAACAAGTTATCATTTGAGAAAGAAATAATTTCAAAGTATATTATATTAGTAATATGGACAAAAAATATTTCTACGATTTCGTTGTTAAAATGCAGGCCATCTCTAAGATTGGCCTTTTGTATTCAAGTGATGAGTATGCAATTGAAAACTATCAACAAATTAATGATTTAAGTAAAACCATGCTCGAATCTTTTATGAACGTTGACTTTGAGCGACCAAGTTATTTTCAGAGGGATGTTTATCCAACCCCAAATGTTTCGGTTCGCACCGTGATTTTTAACGAAAAAGGTCATCTTTTACTCGTCCAAGAAGCTAAATCAGGTTTGTATTCTTTACCGGGTGGCTGGTGTGATTTATATGATTCGCCAAGTCAGGCCGCTAAAGCGGAAGTTTCACAAGAAGCTGGTTTAGAAATGGAAATTATTCGTCTTGTGGGTGTGATTAACCATACTCCGCATACAGGTATTGCTGAATATGTTGTTATTTTTGAAGGCCGGGCGATTTCGGAATTTCACAATCATACCCACGAAACAACCCATGCTGATTATTTCCCTCTTGACCAATTGCCTAGTCTTTCTCATAAACTTGATTTAGGAGAATTTCATCGTATTGTGCAAGCTGTTTTGAATAAAAAAACGATATTCGATTAAGTTATATCTTTAAGAATTTTTCTTAAATTTCTATAAAGCATGTTTCTTTTTTGTTAAAGTTATAGACGGGAGAATAATAAGAGTGAATCGCGCTAAATCCTATCATCGCATCTTCGCCAATCTTTTTGACATCGTTGTTATAGTGGCTGGCACTTTGCTTTTGACATTTCGCTCTTTAATTTCTTTGATTATTGCCATAGTAAACCCGACAAGCATCGATAGTTTGGCTCTTTATCTTTCGGCTTTTGGCTCAGGAGCACTTGCTCTTATTGTTATTATTGCCTATTTCATTGTTTTGCCTATTTTTTGGAACGGACAAACGCTCGGTAAACGCTTTTTCAAAATCAAAATAATCAAAAATGATGGAACAGACATTGATTTTAAAACCATTTTTCTGCGTGAAATGGTCAGAACTTTGCTTTTTATCTTAACCTTTGGCGTCAGTGCTTTTGCTGATACGATGGTTTTGCTTTTTTCTAGACAACGCATCGGTTTTTATGATTATGTCGCTTCGACACAAGTTATTGATATCGAATAACAGGAGGAAATATTGTTATGTCAACACCACACATTAACGCTGAACCAGGAGCATTTGCGAAAGTCGTCTTAATGCCAGGAGATCCGCTTCGGGCGAAGTGGATAGCCGAAAACTATCTTATTGAAGCTAAACTCATCAATGACGTACGAGGAATCTTGGGATATACCGGGAAAACAAAAAACGGCAAACGTATCTCAGTCATGGCTTCGGGGATGGGCCAACCATCGATCGGAATTTATTCACATGAGCTTTATACGGGCTTTGGTGTCGAATCAATTATTCGCGTCGGAACTTGTGGCTCTTATCAAGATAAGATTGATTTATTTGATGTGTTAGTATGTCAAACAGCCTCAACCGATTCCAACTGGGCATCACAATTTGATCTGAAGGGCGGAACATATTCGGCTCCTGCCGATTTTGAACTTCTGGTTAAAGCTTATGAGGTTTTAAAAGATAAGAAAATGCCACTTCATGTCGGCAGTATCTTATCCGCAGATATTTTTTATGATGTTGATCGCGACTCTTGGAAAAAGTGGGCCGCTCTTGGCGTTATGGGTGTTGAAATGGAATCATATAGTCTTTATACAACCGCCGCTCGGCTGGGTAAACGCGCCTTATGCTTATTAACAGTTACTGATCATTTTTTAAAAACCGAAAAAGCAACCAGTCAGCAACGGCAACTAGGTCTTGGCAAAATGATTGAAGTTGCGGTGGAAGTTGCAGAGTCATTTGCATAAGCAAGAATATCGATGAACGAATATCAAATAGCGTTCATAGTCACAGCGTCGCTAGCTGGATTAATGCTTCTTTTTATCGTTTTGTATAAACCGATTAAACGACGTATTTTTTTGCAGCATTTCGTTCGCATTTACGGTCGCAGCATTTATAAAATCGCTTTGGACCATGATTTTTACCTAATTAATCGGTTTGGCTTAGTTCGTGAAGGTCGGGATGTCAAAACTATTGACCATATTCTCTTTGGTTCTAAATGGATCTATGTAATTAAGGATTGTTGCTATTATGGCGCTATAAGCGCCAAAGAAAACGATGCTTCTTGGATTCATTTTCTAAGCAAAAAGAAAAAACGCTATATTGATAACCCTTTAAAAGTAAATGCCGAAAGACTCAATCAATTGGCAATGATTACCCAAATTGATAAAAATATGCTAATATCGGTTGTTGTCATCAATGATGACTGCCATATTGAACCATTTGAAAGAACTTCAAAAACGAATTTTTTAGTTCGGCGGGGTCACCTTCATAAATTAATCAAAGCTCTCGAAAATCAAGAAGTAGAAGCCATTGACGAAAAGGCCCTAGGACAAGCTGTAACGGAAATTTACCGTTTGAATCTAAATCGAAAAAATGAACATCGCTAAAAAAGCTTTTGCAACATATCGTAAATACTGGACTAGTAAACTAGCAGCCTCTTTTACATTTGTTGTTTTTACGTTAGCGTCTCTTGCTATTGGATTGTTTGGCAGCTATGTTTTTTTAATCTTAGTGCCGATTATTGTTTTACCGATTTTTGTCTGTCTTCAGTTAATTAATAGTGCTTTTGCCAAAGGAATGGCCTTGACACAAAAGAATTTTTTCGGTTTTTATCGTTTGGCTTTTACACCGACGATGAATGGTGCTTATCAAGTTATTACCTCTTTTTTAAAGGCCGCTTTAGTTTATTTAGCAATGTCTTTTCTTGTCATCATTATTATGACGCAAGTCTTTTTAACGCGCAGTGCAACATTTGCTTCAGAAATCGACAGCATGACCGCTTTAATTGCTAATGGGGGATTTCAAGAAGCTTTAGATGCTTATGAAAGTAATGCAACAATTATCTTTATTTCCTCGATTTCGACTTTAGTTTCTGGCGGTTTAAGTTTGTTGGTCTTTTTGCATTTTATCGGTCGCAATACGATCGTTCCTCATTTAGCCATATCGATGGCCGCCTTACCGGGGCGCATTGCCTATTCCGTTCATCGGCAAGGTCTAAAAATTTTCAAGCATG
The DNA here is from genome assembly GCA_023396795.1 of Bacillota bacterium. Lineage (GTDB taxonomy): Bacteria > Bacillota_I > Bacilli_A > RFN20 > CAG-826 > UBA1424. The sequence goes on from JAEWUY010000074.1 coordinate 6,632, forward strand.
AATTTAATAGCGATTATTATAAGTCAGTTTGGATTGGCATACCTTTAGTTTTATGTGGATTTACTGGCGGTGTTTTGGCGACATATTTTTTCACAAATAATGCCTATCTAATTTTGTTAGCGGGGTTTGCTGGTGCATTTATTTTGATAACACCGTTTTTACCTTACTTTCTTGATGTTATCGAAGAAATGTTTAAAAAGTATAAAGATCGATACGTTCAAGTGTCCATCGATCAAGCCAAAAAAATATACGAAGAAATTAAAGCTGCTTCGGAGATGAACGAAGAGCAACGTCAAGAAATCGATAAACTTATTAATGATTTAAAAAATCAAAGCGAAAAAGGTGACGGCGAAGAAAAAGATTCACAGTCTGAGGAATAAAAAAAGCCGCATATGCGGCCTGATTGGCATCTGGAGCAGGTGACGGGAAT
>JAEWUY010000008.1 GCA_023396795.1 Bacillota bacterium
CATGTTTATGGAATTCCGATTGCCAAAAACATTGCTAAACCTAATGTTAATTACTCACCCTTTACTTACGTCTATCGACGCGACTGGGCTAAAACTTGGGGCGTTTACCAAGAAGATGACGTTTATACCTGGGAACAATTTCAAAACTTAATCCGTGTTTTCCATAATAACCTTTATTTAACTTCAGACGGAAGCGAGTATGCGATGGCGGATGTTGAATGGGGTTTCCCCTCATTAACTAATTTTTACAAACAAGTTCCACATTGCTTTGCCTTTGATTCAGTCTCCAATCAATATGTTGGTAATTTTGCCACCGATGAATACGTCGAGGGTTTAGATTTGGCTAAATCATTTGTTGATAAAAAATATTATGGCTATGACCAATATAACAATAGTGTTGAAGGCGGGGCCCGCAAGGCATATACCACAAACAAATGTGGCGTTTTCTATGAGAACCTCTCCTTTTCGAATTATCAAACAATTCGCAAAGCAATAACGACTGCCAATAGTTATGACTCGGCATTTGATGTTGATGAAGCCACAGCGATTATGAAAGTTCAAGGACCAGATGGAAAATTCGCCCTTGAAGGCACCGATAATTGGTTTTCGATGACGCTATTTAATTACGGTATTTCTGATAATAAACAAAGAAAAATCCTTGATTTGCTGGATTATTTACTTAGTGAAGAGGGAACAAAGCTCGCCGTCTATGGTTTAGAAGGATATGACTACATCGAAGATGAAGAAGGTAATATCACTCTAACCGAGAACGGTTGGCCAAAAGGTGATGATAACAAGTACGTTGAAAAAACAAACGGCGCAAAGTACTTACGTTACGTTGCTACGCTTGGCAATGATTACACAAGTTACGATCCTTTAACTGAACAAGAAGCATATGCAGTCATTAACGCTTGGAGTGAAGATATGGACCAAGCCGCCGCCGAGAATGATCTAAGAGTTATCAAAGAACGAGAAGAAGTTATGTGGCTTTCTACCCCGCTTAAAGATCAATACGAAAGTAACCTATTAAGCAGTGCAACAGCCGAAATTATTAAATATACCTATAATCGCGTCGATAAAAGTTCATACTTGGCAACCATGACGGGCGGTCAATGGCCAAGAGTTCTTGCTGAGATTAATGAAGTTTTGGGGTATTAACTATGAAAAAAAATAACTACGCCTATTTAATGGGTTTGGTCAGTATTATGGCCCTTACAAGTTGCGGAAATGCCGGCACAGTTGATCTTGATAATATTGTCTTTAAAAGTGACAATCTTGTTCAATCTTCTTATGGCGGCTTAGGCGTTGAAATGGGTGTTTATGAAGATACCGATCGCCTTTCACCATCTTCGCAAGAACGGATTATTGCCAACATGCAGAAACTTAATCCAGTTCGCATTCGCTGTATGGTTAGTTTTGACTGGTTTGTTAATAATTTTGATGATAAAGGCGATGAAGATAAAAATAACGACACGTGGACGTATAATTTTGCAAATAAATGGGGAGCCAATCTTGATTTATTGCTCACTTATTGCCAAGAAAATAATATTGAAGTAGCGTTTGGATCCTGGAACGTTGTTGGGACACTAACTGATGACGTTTGGAATATGATGGATGAATGTAGCAGTGATGTGCGCTGGGCCAAGATGAACGCTCAGGTTCTTGATTATCTAGTAAACCAAAAAGGTTATACCTGCATCCGTTGGGTTGTAAATGGTAACGAACCAAATTACTTAGGAATCAAAGGTAGTAGTAAAAACTGGAATAATAGTCTTGAAAAATGGATTCAAGGTGCCCAAAACGTGCGGGCCGCTCTTGATGCCAAAGGATTATCAAATATTGGTATTGTCGGCGGTGATACAACCGGACTCGAAGGTACGACCGAATATTGGACCGCTATTGCTCAGCAAATTCCTGATAAGGTAGCTGATTATGGCGCTCATCTTTACTTGTCAAATTACTATATTGACGGTGGTCTTGTTTTAGACTCGATTCACGAACTAAATAAAACAATGATTGCTCTTGATCCAGGTTATGGAACCCAACGTCCGATCAATATTTGGGAAACCGGATTACTTGATGGCAAAAACGCTGCCACTGATGGCAACGCCTTAATTAAAACCGTGACTTATGGGGTCAGAATGGCTGATTTTACGATTCAAACCGCATTAGGAGGAGTTAACTCCGTAGTATATTGGGATTTCGATGACGCCATGCACTTTATGTACACAGGCGGTATTGTTACACCAAAACGTTGGGGGATGTTTTCTTCTTTAGCTAGTGACCAAGCTTACGACCAAGAATTACGGCCGTGGTTTCACTCCTCGGCTTTATTGACTAATTTAATGCGTCCTGGTAGCCGGATTTATAGTACTCCCGCTAATGACAGACTCTTAAATAAAGACTTCCGTAGTATCGGTGTTGTTAATGCTGATGCGACATCCGGCGGGATTGTGGCTGTCAACCGTGGTATTGAGACAGTGAGTAAAACCTTTGTCATCGATGAAACTATTTCCGGAGCCGATAAGCTATATATTTACACTTTTGGTGAAGGGTCGATTCGTTTAGGAGAAGATGGATACATCATTCCTAATTATGTCGTTGATGGTTCACTTAATAAGCGATTAACGGTTAATATGGCCGCTAATTCATTATTAATCGTGACGACGGAGGCCTTCTAATATGAAAAAAGCATTTTTATATTTAGCTGCTTTGTTTATGATATTGCCTTTATCTAGTTGCGATGTCGAAGCAGAAACTAGCTACGAAGATAACTCTTTTACGCAGACGGTGGATAATGGCAATCTTGGCTTCTTCTCATTAGTGAGTCCAGCTTCGGCTGCTGTTTTAGACGAAGTGCCGGAATTTAGCTGGACCGAAAGCGAAAATGCCAGTTACTACACTTTGGAAGTTGCTTCGACACCAAATTTCATTAGCAACGATATTAGCGTTATTTATTATAAACGCGATTATATTTCGACTAATTCTGCCGTTTTAAGTGTTAATCTTGCGCAGCGTAACATCACTTATTATTGGAAGGTGACCGCTCATGTGGGCGGAAAGACGCTAGCGAGTAACAACACTTTTACTTTCTTTCTTAAGTCGGTTGATTATGACGAAGTGATTTTTCCGATTGGCGATACCAGCGATTGGTCGATTCACACCGAAGGCAATCCAATGACTTTATCAATCGACAATTCGAATTTCTTTGGCAACGATGAAAGTTCACTCGTCCAAAAATTTGAAAAAGAACAAACCAAGCAAATCGGCTGGAGCGTTGTCACGCGGACGATTGAAAAAGACACATATGGGACTGATAGTATTTTCTTACGCTTCTTCTACTCTGGTGATGATGCCTCGGCCTATTTCCGTGTCATCGATAATGATGGAGAGTTTTGGCGCCACGAAATACAATTAGCCAATAATTCAAAACAAACTTGTATTCTACCTTTTTCTGAATTTACCCAGAACACGCAATTAGTAACTGTCAATAATCGTGTTTTTGATTATTTCCATATAAAATATATGGAACTTGTATTTGAAAGAACGTGGGGTGATGGTGTCTGTTTGGTTAGCGAAGTTAAAGCTGTCAAGCGAGCCAACTATTCACATTTATATCTTGATAAACTAAATTTCAATGACTATCCAACTAATACGTGGACTTGGGAAAATAGTTATAACTTTGGCTTTGATATTTCCCAAGATGGTTATTCTTATACTTTGAAATACGATAGCGCTCCTAACGAACTAAACGATGTTGGTTTTAATTCGAAGGGCTATGCCTTTGCCAAATTCCCAGTTAATCGCTTTTTCGACACGGGCGACATGATTAAAGTCGACGTTAAGTATAGTGGCGCCTCGGGTGGTAATGCCTGTTTTAGATTGCGCGAGGAAGATGGTGATTTTTGGTACTATCTCCAACCATATAGCACGCTTTCATCTGAAGAATTTACAACCATTTATGTGCCTTTTGAGGCTTTTACCGCCAGCTACATAAATGGCAACGGCAAGCGTGAGATGTCATGGATTATGCAACTACAGTTTGGTCTAACCAATATGTATAGTAGCGGAACATTAACCTACAAAGATTTTGAGGTGGTGTCCGGCAGTGAAGAAACCGCCATTGAAACTGGACCACGGGATGTTGGTGTCGATGGAGTCATTGAAAATTTTGACGCCTATACTAACGGCGCTCAACCTTTCTATCAGTGGAATGTTTCCAAAAACAATAAAGACGAGTTTATCTCCTTAGATTCATTAAAAAAGATTGGTTTAAACAACGTATACGCTGGCAAAATGACATATAAGTCAGACATGGAAGCCGCTCAATATTCCTTGCCGTTAGACGTAACGACGCAAGGAGTGGACGCTTTATCACTTTGGCTTAAAGACGCATCAGTTAAAAATCCGAATACGGTCTTTAATTATCTTGGTGAAATAAGTGCCGAATGTTATATCGCCTTGACCCTTGATACGGGCGAACTATATTATTATGCAATTCCAGCAGTAGCTCGACTTTGGAGTGAATATGTAATTCCGTATGAGGCGTTTACCCTCTCGACATCTTCGATTGGAACAGAACCTTTGGTGGCAGCTAATATTGTCCAGTTTGGCATTTCTTTCTCATATTCCTATAAAACCGAAGCTGGTGTTCCGCAGCCGGTTTATTCGCAAAATAACCCAGTGTTTGTAGACAATATTAAATTTGTCGATACTCAAAGTGCAGTCGCGACCGTCACCGCTAAAGAAAGAGCAATCACAACCGATGAAGGCAACTCAAGCGTGGCAACGATTGAAAACGCCGAAAGTTATAATAGCAGCGCTGATGTTCTTGGCATTTGGTCATATGGAAACGAAAACCCAAGCAATAATCTCCAGCTATCAAATGATGTTTCAAGCCTCGGCCAAAACAATTCCTTAGCTATGAATTACGAGTCGTTTACATCGGTCAGTTATGCCATTCCGACCACGATGGATATTTCCATCGGCGAAGTGATGAAGCCAAAAGGTTTAGTCCTTGATATTAAAGGGGATGGAAAAGCTACAATCTACATCAACATTTATATGTTGGTTGGTTCATCCAACAGCCAGGTTCGGAAAAATATTCTTTATCCTGCCGCTGCCTGGACGAAGTACGAGATTGGCTTTGATCAGTTTGTGGACTATCAAAACCCATCATCCGCAACCGTTACTTCTAGTACGGTAAATTACGTTTATAAAATCACGTTTGGCATCGTGAATAGCGATCATTCTCAATCCGTTATTTATATTGATAATCTTCGACTGAGCAATGCCATCACCCGCAGCACTTATACCGCGACGCTGATTGCTTAGGAGACAATTATGAAATTTAACAAACATCCACTTAATCCGATATTAAAGCCCAATCCTAAAAATGATTGGGAAAGTTTATGTGTGCTCAATCCAGCCGTCATCTATAATTCAGAAGATGAACTTTTCTACATGTATTATCGAGCGGCGGGGCATGATGACGAGCATTATATTTACATTGGCTTAGCAACATCAAAAGACGGTGTCAATTTTGTGCGTCAAAGCGACAAACCTTTGATTTCGCCCGATAAAAATGGGGCGGATGGCGGTGGAGTAGAAGACCCACGCATCATTAAAATGGGCAGTTACTATTACTTAACTTATGCCTCCAGGGTGTTCGCTCCTGGTCAATATTGGAAATCCGATAAAAAAACGTATGGTTTTCAGACCGAATTTGGTCCGATTGTTCTCAACTACAATAATACCGAAACTCATTTAGCCATCTCGAAAGATCTTCTTAATTGGAAGAAGCTAGGCCGCATCACTAATGCCAAAGACGATGATCGGGATGTTGTCATTTTTCCAGAAAAAATAAATGGAAAGTTCTGGCGTTTATCACGTCCCTCGAATCGTTGTGGCGAAGGATATCCAAATCCAAATCCCGCCATCTTTATTACTTCCTCAAACGACTTACTCGAATGGGATGAACCGATTGAACTTTTCTATGAAGGACAAGAGGAATGGGAATCGTTAAAAGTCGGTATTTCCTGTCCGCCCTTAAGAACCGAAAAAGGCTGGCTTGTTCTTTATCATGGCGTTTCCAAGAACGATAAAGCCTATCGTGTTGGAGCTTTTTTACTCGACTTAAACAACCCAAAGATTATTTTGCATCGTAGCCACCAGCCCTTAATGGTTCCGGAACACCCCTATGAACTTGAAGGCTACTATAATGGCTGCGTTTTCCCAACCGGCAATGTTATTAAAGATGGTGTTTTATATGTTTATTACGGCGCCGCCGACCACTTTATTGGGTTAGCGACGTGTCAAGTTGATGATTTAATTAATAGTCTTATAAAGGAGGCCGGCAAATGAAAAGAAACCTCAGGACCATCAGTGCTGTTTTATTGGCCATCGTTTTGGCGAGTTGTAATGGCAACACTGACGATATCGTAGATGTTGCCAACGGCTCAATGACCGAATGGGAAATGGTCAGCGTCGCCAACTACATGCTTAATTACACTAAGCAAACCTTTACTATTGATGACTTTGATGGTAACGGCAATAACCTTTTATATACTCAACAAGAAATTGAGCTTCCCGCCTTTTTGGTTCCCCCAGAAGCAAATCCAATTCGCGAAAACTATAATTTCACAGGTTGGTATTCCACAAGCGAATGCACTGAACTTTGGGACTTTGCTAATGACCAAACAACGCGGAGCATATTTTTGTATGCGGGATGGGAACTTACGGGCGAGGATACTTATGTGGAACCGACTTATGTGCCAATTGAAAATATCGATGATGAGCTTACTACTAATTTAACAATTACTGGAATTCTTGGCGTTCCTTTATCTTTTGGAACGGCAAATTTGACACGGGGTGGCTTGCTGCGTTTACAAAATTCGCCAAGTGATGTCCGCTTTGCCCTAAATTACGTTCGCAAATCACAGACATCAATCACAAGTGCTATTTATGATGAAGCAAACCACAAAATCACCGTTACATCCCTTAATGGCGAAAACCAAGAAGTTGTGGAAGTAAATATCGCTGACAATAGCGCTGCCTATCAACTTGCAAATTCTAATTACGAAGCCAAAGCTACAAACTATGAAGTTGCAGACAGCGACTCAGAAAACCATCATATCGTTTTAGCAGGTTCTTCGTCGTTTGAGTTCTGGCTTAATTATGAAGCCGATTTAGCTCCGATTGTCGCTTACAATCACGGCATCGGTGGCACGACCGCTCAAGACTGGACGTCATCCTTATTAGAACGTCTCGTCATCCCTTATACCCCTAAAGCAGTTGTTTATTATGTTGGTATTAATAATCTAATTAATACGAGTCAGGATAACGCGACTACTATCGCGGCGATTCAAGCTTTGATGGAAGCAACTCACGATCGTTTACCAAATACCCATGT
>JAEWUY010000054.1 GCA_023396795.1 Bacillota bacterium
AAGAGGCTTTTGAGGGAAAGTTAACGGACAGCAAACTAATAGCCGAAGAGAAACTTGAAACATATATTGAAAATCCACGATATGGAACATCAAAAAAATGCAACCGTGATAACTCAACGAATTATTCTCCAGTTTATAGAATACCTAATGTTGACTTTACAAGCGGTCATATAAATCATGATGATATTAAATATGCAAAATTCACGAATGGCGAACTCAAAACGCTAAGACTTCAAAAGGACGATATTTTAATAATTCGTTCAAATGGTAGTTTGTCATTAGTTGGGCGAGCGGCTTTAGTTCGCGAGGTTGACATCAAAGGTGTTTTTGCAGGTTATTTAATTAGATTGAGGCTGAAAAAACAAAAGCAACTATTAGCTACATATTTGCTACACTACTTGAACTCACATGATGCACGGACATATATAGAACAGACCGCAAAATCTACAAGCGGGGTTAACAATATAAATGCGGTAGAGATAAAAAAAATGAAAATACCAGTTTTTAATTTCACTGAGCAAATGCAGATAGTTACTGAAATAGATAATCGCCTTTCTGTTTGCGAAAAAATCGAACAAATCGTAGATGAAACCCTGCAAAAAGCGGAAAGTCTGCGCCAAAGTATTCTAAAAAAAGCGTTTGAAGGTAAATTAGTGGAGTAAAAAGTCAGCGGCTGTCCTGCGTTTGAAATTTTGAAGATAAAAGAAAGAGGAGATATAAAATGAGCGAAAAAACTGATGGAAGTAAAATGGATTTATTTTTCCCTTATTATATTAATCAGAGCCGATTATTTGACATCTACGCAATACTTAACGGTGGCTATTCCGAATATGAAGAGGTCACATCAGCGATTTCCTCCGAAAAGAAAAAAGAGGGTAAGGCTGATGTTGGTGTAAGCGGAGGTTTTAAACTGATTAAAATTGGTGGAAATGTTTCTGGGGCTCTGGCGGAATCAAACGTTGATTCCCAAGATGTAAAAACAAAAAAAGTCCAAACAGTCACTTCAATATTAAGTTCAGTATTGTTAGAATTAAAAGAAAAGAATTTGCTGAATGAAACACCAACAAAAGAAGAAGGCGCTCTTGCGGAGTTCCACGTTGAATTTAAAATAAATTCAATAAAGGTTTTAATGGAACAACTTGATGAATTAATGAAACTTGTTGGCGATATGAGTGCATTTGGTGAAAAAGTTTCGGTAGCCAAAAAAAATGGCAGAGAATTGGACAACCTAATTAAATCTGTAAAGGTTTTATTTAACGGAGTTGAGGTTGTTTACGAAACAGATGATAGCGCAGTGATTGGCAACATAATTGACGACAACTTATACCAATCAAGTAGATCTGATTTAGTTAATACAAAATTGCGATGTTTGTGTCAGGTAAAAAAGGTTTATCCAAATGGAACTAATCTCATGAAAAACACAATTTTTACTAGAATTGCTGATAATGCTTTGAAGGAGACATTCATTAATGCGATATGTCAAATGAGCAATAATGGCGTATTCGAATTTGATGTCACGGCGATAGCGGCAGTTGAGAATAAGCCTGTCTATGAAGTTGAGATAATAGCTTTGTATAAATAAGAGATCGGAGCATAGTTATGTCTGACAACAACCCATCAACAATCATTTCAAAAGTCTGGTCTATGTGCGGCGTCCTTTATGATGACGGCGTATCCTACGGCGATTACTTGGAACAACTCACCTATATGTTGTTTATAAAAATGGCGGATGAATACAGCAAGCCGCCATACAATAAGGACTTGGGAATTCCCGTCGAATATGCGTGGAGCAAGCTGACTGTGGAAAGCGGACCGGATTTGGAAAAACAATACAAAGCCACCCTTGAAGCACTCGGAAGCAAGGGCGGCATTTTGGGCGAAATATTCATGGGCGCACAAAACAAAATCAGTGAGGCGGCAAAGCTTGCCCGCATTGTCAAGATGATTGACGATGAAAACTGGGTGTCGATGTCCAGCGATGTTAAGGGCGACATCTATGAGGGTTTATTGGAGAAAAACGCAGAGGATACTAAAAGCGGCGCGGGGCAGTATTTTACACCGCGCCCGCTCATTAACACCATGGTGAAGTGTATCCGCCCCGAACCGATGAAAACCATTGTTGACCCTGCCTGCGGTTCCGGCGGTTTCTTTCTGTCTGCGATGAACTACATGTCGGATAATTATAACCTTGACCGTGACCAAAAAGAGTTTTTAAAGTTCAGCACTTTCAGGGGTTGGGAAATTGTGCTGAGCACCTACCGAATGTGCCTGATGAATTTATTTTTACACAATGTAGGTGATATTGACGGCCGTGTACCGGTGACGAGGAACGACGCGCTGCTTTCCGACCCCGGTGAGCGGTTTGACTATGTTCTGACCAACCCGCCTTTCGGTAAAAAATCCTCCATGACCTTCACCAATGAAGAGGGCGAGCAGGAAAAAGAGGATTTGGTTTACAGCCGGCAGGATTTTTGGGCGACAGGCTCAAACAAACAATTGAACTTCGTCCAGCATATCCATACGCTGTTAAAGTCAACGGGTAAAGCCGCGGTGGTTGTGCCCGACAATGTGCTGTTTGAGGGTGGGGCGGGCGAAACCGTACGCAAAAAGTTGCTTGAAACAACGGATTTGCACACCATTCTGCGCCTGCCGACCGGTATCTTTTACAAGCCCGGTGTTAAGGCAAATGTCATCTTTTTTGACAACAAGACCGCAAGTCCGGATCATCAAACCAAAGAAGTATGGGTGTATGACTTCCGCACCAACATCCACTTCACATTGAAGAAGAACCCGATGACCGAAGACGATTTAAAAGATTTTGTCGAGTGTTATAATCCCGAAAACCGCCATGTGCGCACGGAGACTTACAGCGAAACGAATCCCGAGGGCAGATTCAGAAAGTTCACTTATGAAGAGATTATCGCAAGGGATAAAACAAGCCTTGATATCTTTTGGGTAAAGGATAAGGCGTTGGCCGACCTTGACAATCTACCCGACCCCGATGTGCTTGCTATGGAGATTATTGAAAACCTTGAAGCGGCAATGGGAAACTTTATTGAGATTATGGACAAGATAGAATAAGGACGAATGGCTATTAACACAGGGGGACACTAATGATCGTTTACCATTATTGTAGCATCGATACCTTTTTTGCCATTATCCAGAATATGGCACTAAGGCTATCCGACATAACAAAGTCAAACGATTCAATGGAAATATCATGGATAAACAACTTCGCCAAGGAAGTATTCATTGAAGAATATGAAAAAGATGAAGCTAAGTATTTTAAAGATGCTTATTCAAAAAGGCTGTATGAAGAATTATTGGATCATTTTCAATCTGATTTTTTTGATGAGCAACATCGGATGTATTCGTATTATGTTTGCTGTTTTTCGGAGGCAGAAAGTGGAGACTTACTTAGTCAGTGGCGAGGATATGCTGACGATGGAAGAGGTGTTTCGATAGGATTTGATGGCGATGTGCTTAAAAAAAGTGGTCTGCCCAAAGATGATGATCCAATCAGTGGAGTTATATTTGAATTTGGAAAAGTTGAGTATAGTGAAACTAAACAAAAAGCCGAAGTTAGAAGCTTGGCAAGCAAGTTAATCAGGGACCTCAAAGAAATCGCGAATAGCAAAATATCTGATGAACAGGAAATCAGAAGAGTGAGTATGCCGGTGTTCAATCGTTGCTTTTTTGAACTGTTCAAAAAGGCCGTGTTGATGAAAAACCCATTTTTTAAAGAGGAAAAAGAGTGGAGACTATGTTTCATGTATAACACAAATAATGAACTAAGTCCGTCTGCGAGAACGAGTAAAATCTTATTACGCGATAAGGTTCGTTTTAACGATATCTCTTTTCAGAATCGTAATGGGAAGATAGTGTCATATCTCGACTTGTCCTTTAAAAACTGCTCGAAACAAATTGTTAAAGAAATCGTAATAGGGCCAAAATCACAGAATACAGAGGCAGATATTAAAGCCTTTCTTTGTAACGATGATTT
>JAEWUY010000087.1 GCA_023396795.1 Bacillota bacterium
GTCATTAAGACTACCTCCGCAGGAGGCCAAGACGAGAAGGGGTAAAATTGCAAAAGTAATCGGCTTTAATGAAAGTTTCATTTTGAATTCCTCATTCATGTGTTTCTATTTTTATAATACTTGATACAAGTGTGACAAAAACTATTTTTTATACTCAACATAGTCAAAAGAAAAAGCGCTCCTTCCAATTAAGGAAATGTGAAATATAATTTCACAAAGAGCGCCTAAAACACTAATTACTTTTTGACTATTTCAGCAATTGAAGTCGCGAGTGAAGCGACGTTTTGCAAATCACTAGGAACAATTATTTTGGTCGCTTGCCCATCGGCAACTTTCGCTAAGGCTTCATAAGATTTGAGAGTTAATACGGCTTGATCGACCTTGGCGTTTTTGAGCATCTCAAGACCTTTGGCTTCAGCATCACGAATTAAGAGGATACCTTCGGCTTCGGCTTTTCTTACTTCTAAAATGGCTTGAGCTTCACCTTCAGCATGCCGAATGGCTGATTGTTTTTGGGCTTCGGCGTTTAATATGACGGATTCCTTATCGCCTTCAGCGACAAGTATCGCTGATCTTTTTTGACCTTCGGCCAGTAAGATCTTTTCCCGGCGTTCACGTTCAGCACGCATTTGTCTTTCCATAGCGTCACGAATGTCCTTGGGTGGCAAAATGTTTTTAACTTCGACACGGTTGACTTTAATGCCCCAAGCATCGGTGGCTTCGTCCAAAATGCTACGCATCTTAGCGTTGATAATATCTCTTGATGTCAATGTTTCATCAAGGTCTAAATCACCAATAATGTTACGAAGAGTTGTCGCCGAAAGGTTCTCAATTGCTGAGATGGGATTAATGACTCCATAAGTATATAGTTTTGGATCAGTAACTTGAAAGAAAACAACGGTATCGATTTGCATAGTAACGTTATCTTTCGTAATAACGGGTTGCGGATCAAAGTCTTTGACTTGTTCCTTCATCGTTACGCGCGAAGAAATGCGATCAATAAAGGGGATAAGCATGTGGATGCCCACGCCCCACGTTGTCAGATAACCACCCAATCTTTCAATGACATACTTATCAGTTTGCCGAACGATTTTGATTGAGCTAATTAAAATAATTAAAATAACAGCACCAACAATACTTAGAACAACAATAGCCCATGGGGCCAAACCAGCTAAAACAACGAGATTCATATTATTGACCTTCCTTTCCTATTTCGGCTTTTTCAACGATTAATTTGTTACCGTCAACGCCGATAATTGTGACGAGGCTTTGCTCGTCGATTACTACATTTTTGTCTTTGGCAATAGCGGTCCAAATTACACCATTGAGTTTTACTTCCCCGTGAGAAAGTTCGCTGATGGCTTTAGTTACGACACACTTTTCGCCGATTTTTTCTTCGATATTTGATTTGGTTTCTTTTTTGATTAAGTATTTCTTTGCTAGTGGCCGGATTGAGAAAATAAGAACGAATCCGACGACGAGGAAAACGATGATTTCGACCCAAAAAGGAATGCCGGGAATAATCGATAAAATGATTGCCAGTAAGGCCCCCGCTGCAAACCAGATCGAAACTAGGTCGGGTTCAAAGGCCTCGATAACAACCGATAGAACAAAGATACCCAGCCAAATCCATATCATGATGCTTTCAATTGGCATATATTTACCTCCATAAAAAATATACATTATTATATGTATAATCGCAATTATTATAGAACTTATCGAACTATTATTCGCGGCTTATTGCATGTATGCAAAACAATGTTTACAGCAGGTCTAGTAACAATGTTCTATAATAAAAGGAAGATACAAAGTATGAATAAAACCGATACTCATAAACTAAAACGCCTCTGGATTGTGGCTTTGATGATTCTAAGTTGGGCTTTGTGTTTGATCACGGTTAACTACCCTGATGACCACGTTCTTCCGTTTTCGCCCATTTTAATGTACGTGGTTTATTCAATAATGGCAGCTTTTTCAATAACCTCTTTAATCATGTTTCTTATAAGGAAATATTATCTTGCAGACGGCCTTGCTATCGCTGTTCAAGCAAGTTATTTTATCCTTTTTGGAATATTATTCGTCAAAAGATTATTAATTGACTATGTCATGTTTTTTCCTTTAATGACCATCTCGCTTTTTGTGATGTTTGTCTTGGCTTTAACCACCGCCGTTTTCTTAATCATTACAATAAAGCGACAAGGATATTTGCTATCAATCATCACTTATTCTTTGTTTTTGATGTGCGTTATCTTCGAATCTTATCCAGTGGCCTATGAACAAGTTTCCGAAGTTTATGGCAACATCAAGCTCATCTATTTTGTGGCCATCATTACAGCTTCGATTCTTGGCATTATCCATTCGATCCAGTCATACAAAGAAGTAAAAGAAAACCACCTATAAGGTGGCTATACATATTTTATTAATTTTAGAAGATTAAGTCCGCCCATTCGGGATGGTCGATGAATGGGTTGCGATTATGCTGGTAGTTATCATAAATGAGATTGTTCCGCCTCATTTCGAATTCATCAACAGGATCGAGTTCGTGCCACTGGAGCAATGTATTAAGATGGCCAAGTGTATTTCCTCCACCTGGATAAGAATTTACTAATGTACAGTTGCTAGGATAGACAAGCGCCATATAAAAGCAGGCTCTGGCGACGTCGCCTTTATCTTGGAGCAATGGTTCGTAAATGCCATCACTAGTGTTACCACTATATTTTCCTGAATTGCCGCCACGGTAGTCTTTTCCAACTGACCCGCCGGTCACGTTTCCAAAGTTACGAGAGTTACGATGATTGTTGTTGTTGGGTTTATCTGATGCACGAAGATGATGAAGGTCGGAACCAGGAGTGTCACCATTATCAAAACCGCCATGAGATTTTGCCCAAATATGTTCTTTATCCCAAATTGTTGTGTAGTCGGAACGATCAGCGGCGCTACTAGTAGAAAAATTATAGGATGCATAAATAATTCGCATATACGGATTGGAATCAGAAGCATTAGGCGAGAGATTCCAGTCGCGATCTGTCTGCGTCATGATGTTTGCCAAACTGTCATAGGAGTATTTAGTGTGAGTGCTAACAACATCGCGAAGCTGAGTGCTGGTCGGACTGCTACTTAAGCTACTATAGTAACTTGCGTATTGTGATGGCATTTCATAGTGATCACTTCCACCACTGGTGTCAGAGCTAGTGCTTGTCGAAGTGTTGGTGGAGGTATCAGTGGCGGTGCTTGTGCTTGTCGATGTTTCCGTAGAGGTATCTGAACTTGTATCGGATGAACTAGTGGAATCAATTGGTTTATCGCATGACGCAAGCAAAAGGGCTCCAAGCGTTATGATCAATAATAATTTATTGAGGGGTTTGATATTTCGCATGGTAAAGATTATAACAAAGGAACCTAAAAAAGGAAAATTTATTTGCTGAATAATGGAGAGAAAAAAATAGAGCCGTTCATGACTCTATTTCATCAATTCTTGTATAAAGGGAACTTCAATCGCACTATCTAAGCGCGGAAAGAGTGGATCGCCTTTACTAATCTTAATGTTCGAAACAAATCCAAACTTGTAAATATTTGAGTATGTTCTTTGTTGTGCGTTCAATCCCAGTTGATCAAAAAGCTTGTCTGAAGAATGAACCAAAATCGGTTTCATTAACATTCCAGCGATATATAAAACGTTCGCCAAATGGCTCATAACACTCGCAAGCTCTAGATGCTTGCTCTCGTCTTTATTAAGCGCCCAAGGCGCTGTATCGTCGATGTATTTATTAGCTTTCGACACTAAGGTATTAACTTTGCTAAAAGCATCGGTGATTTTAAGATCATCTAAATCATCTTCATAGCCTTTAATTGTCTCTTCGGCTAAGACGCGTAAATCTTTATCAAAGGCCGTGACATCACCTTGATAGGTGGGTACAACACCATCAAAATATTTATTAATCATCGCCAATGTCCGATTAAGAAGATTGCCTAAATCATTTGCTAAGTCATTATTGATTCTTTCAACAAACTGTTCAGGAGTAAATTGCCCATCACTACCAAACACGACTTCGCGGACTAGATAATAACGAACAGCATCAACTCCATAGCGTTCGATTAAGGGATAGGGCGAAACGACGTTACCTTTTGATTTCGACATTTTGCCGTCTTTCATCATTAATAACCCATGGACGAACAAGCGATCAGGAATGCGAAGACCTAGACCCATTAAAAACATTGGCCAGTAGATAGCGTGAAAGCGCGAAATATCCGCGCCCATAATGTGGACAATTTCACTATTTTCATCAGCCCAAAACTTTTCAAATAAAGCCGGGTTTTTCGAATCATAGCCAAGGGCGGTTATATAATTGCTTAAAGCATCAAGCCAGACATAAACAACGTGACGTGGGTTTTCGTTCGTGGGAATACCCCAATCGAATGACGTGCGTGAAACGCACAAATCCTCAAGTCCTGGTTTGATAAAAGTATTAATCATCTCGTTTTTGCGATTGATTGGAAGAAGGAATTTAGGATTATCCTCCATCGTTTTTAATAAACGGTCGACATACTTGCTGGTTTTAAAGAAATAAGCATCTTCGCTAGCGGTATGGACGGGACGATGGCAGTCGGGGCATAGTCTTTCGGGTCCGACTTGTGTTTCGGTCCAAAACGACTCACATGGAGTACAATACCAACCTTCGTATTTACCCAAAAAGATATCGCCTTGGTTGTAAAGTTTTGTAAAAATGTTTTTAACAACGCTCGTGTGACGTTCTTCCGTCGTCCGAATGAAATCATCATTGCTAATTTCCAGTGTCTTCCAAAGTTTTTTAAAATCCTCAGCGATGTCATCAACGAATTGCTGTTCGCTTTTGCCGGCTAGTTTCGCGTTGTTTTGTATTTTTTCACCGTGTTCATCGGTGCCGGTTAAATAATATGTTTCAAAACCACGCATCCTTTTATAGCGCGCTAAAACATCAGCAACAACGGTCGTATAGGCATGGCCGATGTGGGCTTTAGCGCTAGGGTAGTAAATGGGGGTCGTAATATAAAATTTTGTTTTCATTGGTTTTTTAAAAAAACCGCCGATACGGCGGTCTTTTCTGTTTTATTTGTTTTTGAAGCCGTATTTCTTATTGAAAGTATCGACGCGGCCATCGGCCTGGGTAAATCTTTGTTTGCCGGTGTAGTAGGAATGGCAATTTGAACAGGTATCAACACGAATTTCCTTCATGACTGAACCGGTCTCAAATGTCGATCCACACGTAACACAAGTGACAGTGACACGATTGTACTTGGGGTGAATATCTTTTTTCATAAGTTTCTCCTTCCGCCTTGGACCTTTTAGGTTCCAAAGAAAGTTGCCTTGTAATATTATCATTCATTATTTGATAAATCAATTATTATCAATTAATTGTTAATTAAAGGTTGTGATAGATCTTTTTAAACTCCTCAGTCCAGTATTTTGTTGGTAAATGCAAAATTTCTTTAGAAATTGCCGGCGCAATAAGAAAGGGATTGATGCCAAGACGAAGATTGCTATTGTGGTGCGGCCTTAAATACGCCATCGAAAGATATACCAAATGACCTTGGGCATATGGTTCAGGAATTACCATATAACGGGGCTCACTTAGTTCAGCGTTCAACATGGTGTGTAATTTTCGAAGCTCATTTTCGCCTCGTTTAGGAAGTTTGATTGCCTGTAAAGCGGTTAGTATTTCAACATATAAATTGGGATTATTAACAAATTCTTTCGACGGAGAAAAAAGCACCCATGTCGGATAAGGTTTAGTGAAAGTTATTTCATTCGTCCATGTCCGATATATGTATCCGTAGATGATTTCTCCTCCACGGATTAACTTTTCTCGACGGTAATAATCAGTTGTTAAAAAACCCAGCATCTTTCCCTTAAAAGTATCTTTTCCCGCTATGTAAGCAATGTCTTCTTTTTTAAAAGATAAACGCCTTTTTTCAAAGTTTTCTTGAAGATTAGCGAGGATTTGGCCATTAAACATAAGATTATTATACATTTTTAGTTGTATAAGGGTGTATTATTCAAACGAATAATGTTAAAATTGTTCCCACGAAAATGAAGGAGGATCTAGTATGATTGCAAAATCTTTGGCGATTGATGTTTTAAACGCTGGTCTGGAAACCGGTGCTGATTTCGCCGAAATCTACCTAGAACAAAACAACGCATCTTTTTTGATGTTGGAAAACGGCAAAACCGAATCGGCGTTGAGCAGTACGACCTATGGGGCAGGTATTCGTCTTTTAAATAAACTGCAAAGCGTTTATGGATACACGAACGACCTTTCTCGCAAAGGATTAATGAAATTAGCGACTTCCCTAGCTAAATCATTTAAAGGCGAACGTTTACTTACTGTTGAAAAAATCAACAAAGTGAGAGTTAAAAATGTTCACAAATATGAAAAACCATTGAGCGAGGTTTCTCGCGAAGAGAAAATCGCTCTGCTTAAAGAAGCTTATGATGTCATGTCCAATTATGATAAGCGCATTGTTCGCATTCAAAACACGTTCTTAAATAGTCGCAAAGTTGTTACCATCTATAACTCTGATGGTAAACGTCTTGATGATTTTAAAGAAAGGGGCCGGATGGCATTTGTCGCTATCGCTAGCGATAACGGCAAAATCGAAACGGGTTTTGAAGGTCCAGGAGCAACCGGAGGAATGGAATTTTTTACCGCTAAAATTAGCGTCAAAGAAACCGCCCACCATGTTGCCGAACTCGCAATTAAAATGTTAACTGCCGAAGAATGTCCAAGTGGCAAAATGCCGGTTGTTATTGGTAATGGTTTTGGAGGCGTTGTCTTCCATGAAGCTTGCGGACACTCCCTTGAAGCAACAGCGGTTGCCAAAAAACTATCAGTCTTTTCAGAAAGTCTTGGAAAACAAATCGCTTCGCCACTAGTCACCGCTATCGATGATGGAACAATTCCCAACGGATGGGGATCGAATAACATCGATGACGAAGGCAATAAAACACAACGCAATGTCCTTATTAAGGATGGTATTTGTACATCGTTCCTTATTGACTCATTTAACGGACGTCGCATGAATATGAAGGCCAACGGCGCCTGTCGCCGTGAATCTTATAAATACGAACCAACTTCCAGAATGTCGAACACTTTTATCGCTGCTGGAAAATCAAATCCTGAAGATATCATCGCTGCAACCAAACTTGGTTTATATGCAGCTTCAATGGGGGGCGGAAGTGTCAACCCTGCCACTGGAGAATTTAACTTTGCGGTCAGCGAAGCTTACATTATCCGTGATGGCAAAATTGCCGAGCCAGTTCGGGGCGCAACTTTAATCGGGTCTGGA
The DNA here is from genome assembly GCA_023396795.1 of Bacillota bacterium. GTDB lineage: Bacteria > Bacillota_I > Bacilli_A > RFN20 > CAG-826 > UBA1424. The sequence goes on from JAEWUY010000087.1 coordinate 7,324, forward strand.
GCCGACATCTTGAAAAAAATCGATATGGTTGGCAACGACTTATTAAGAGCGCAAGGGATGTGCGGTTCAGTTAGCGGCAGCATTCCTGCCGATGTTGGACAGCCGACCATTCGCATTAGCGAAATTCTCGTCGGAGGAAGAGGGGGAGTTTTAAAATGAACAACAAAAAATTCTTTGAACTAGCTAAGAAAAAAGGCTTAACCGCCACCGAGATCTACTCAGCTAAAAAATCATCTTTATCTTTCGAATTATTTCACTCTGAAGTCTCATCATATTCTGCCAGCGATTCTTTCTCAATGTCTGCTCGCGGTATTTATAATGATAAATTTGGTGTCGCAATTACCGAAAAAGTTAATAAAGATACTCCTGAAGTTTTAGTAAATGAAATTATCGCTAATGCAAAAGTTATCGAAAAAGCTGATAAAGCTCTTTTGTTTAAAGGCAGCGAAAAATATCAAAAACGCAATCTCTTCAGCAAAGAAATCGGAGCTATTTCGATTGATCAAAAACTTAAAAATCTCTATGAGATTGAGGCGAAACTTAAACAGGCCGATCCCCGTGTTGTCGAAATTGAAGGCGTTCAATATTCAGAAGACGCCATCGAAGTTAACCTCGCCAATTCTTATGGTTTGAATCTTAAAAACAAGTCCAACTATTATGTTTATGCCGCTTCAGTAGTGGTAAAGCAAAATGACGAAGTCAAAACAGGATATAAGGTGCTTCTTTCCAACGATCCTAAAGAACTTGACATCGATAAATTTGTTAAAGAAGTTGTTGTCGATGCAACTCGTAAATTGGGTGGAACACAATGTGATAGCAAAAAGTACCCCGTTGTTCTCAGCCCAAAAACCGCAGCCAGTTTCTTAGATCCTTATCTAGAAAGTGCAAGCGCTGAAGAAGTGCAAAAGCATTCCTCATTATTCATTGGCAAACTAAATCAAGCGGTCGCCAGCAAAAAGGTTACTATTTTAGAGCAACCACTACTGAAAAACTGCTTCTTCCGTTACTTTGATGACGAGGGTGTCGCCACCACCAATAAAAAAATTATTGAAAAGGGTATTTTAAAAACGTATCTATATAATCTTGAAACGGCTCAAAGAGAAGGAACCAGCACGACTGGTAATGGTTACAGAGGAGGCTCAAAAATGGGCGTTAGCTTTGTTAATCCATCAATTAAACCAGGCCGCCTTTCAGAAGCTGACTTGCTTGCTAAAGTCAAAACCGGTGTTTACATTTCTAGCGTTCAAGGTTTGCACGCGGGATTAAACCCCCAATCCGGCAACTTCTCATTACAAGCTGAAGGCTTCATGATTCGCGATGGTAAAATCGCTGAACCACTAAGTTTAATTACTGTAGCGGGAAACCTTCTTGATTTATTCTTGAGTGTTCGCGATGTTGCCAACAATTCAGAATTACAACTTTCAGGTATCACCGCTCCAAGTCTATTAATCAAAAGCTTAGCGATTTCTGGAAAGTAAGTAAATAGCAGTATTATCTCAGCAAATTAGTTATCGTTTATAAAAGCAAAACGCCGGTAATTCCGGCGTTTTTTATGCAATTATCGAATATTTTAATTATTTACGAATGTATAATACGCCAATCGTTCCATAACCACAGTGGGAAGAAATAACTCCGCCAGCCTGCGTAACATTGATAGATGAGGAACTAACTAATTGGCCGAGTTTTTCTACTAAATAATCCAGGTTGGCTTGATCAACACCAGCATGTGTGACCATGATGTGATCAAGGTCAACATTTGGTAGATGTCCTTTTAGTTCATTAACCAATTCATTAAGGGCGGCAATCATTTTACCTCTTGGTTTTTTATAAACAATCAACTTACCGTCAGTAACTTTGATGAGGGGGTGAATATGAAATAATTTTCCTAATACCTTTGCGGTTCCACTGCATCTTCCACCTTTGTGTAAATAATCCAGAGTTTCAATAGCAAAAACGGAATTAACTTTGGTGGCGTGTTCATCTATGAGAGTTTTAATCTCAGAAGCTGGTTTGCCTTCATCGCGATATTTAGCGGCTTTTAATGCTAGTAGTCCTGAGCCACTAGAAAGATTATTGGAATCGGAATAAAAAACGCGACCGTCACCAAATTCTTGGGCAGCTAAAACAACCGACTGAAGAGTCGCTGATAGTTTTCCGCCGATACCAACATAAAATATGTCATAGCCTTGTTCAATATATGGTTTAAAAGCTTCGACAAAAGCGAAAGGTGGAACGGCTGCAGTTGTCGGTAATTCGCCATGTTCAGCGACAAGTTTATATAGAAGTTCGGAATTAATTTCTAGGCCATCTTGATAGGCTTTTCCCCCAATGTTGACGAGAAGAGGGACGACGTGTATATCAAGCTTTTCGTATTGTTCTTTAGTTAGGTCAGCAGTCGAATCAACGAAGATTGCTACTTTGTTCATAAAAAATTCTCCTTTGAATTTCTAACATTATCCCAATCTAAATATATTTTGTCAAAAAATATAACTCGCGCCAAATTCGACCGCTTGTCACTTGTAAATAAATATTTATGTTTTAAGATATTGGTTAGGAGAAGAATGAAAAATGAAAATTTTTAAGGAGTTCAAAGCTTTTATCAGCCGCGGAAATGTTATGCAGCTGGCCGTTGGCGTTATCATTGGTGGAGCCTTCTCGGCAATCATCGGTGCTCTCGTCAATCACATCTTAATGCCCATTATCGGGTTAGCCGTTAATGGTGGTCTAGATAGTTTTTACACCATCCTCCCCAACAGCGTTCTTGCCGATGTCCAAGATGGAACGGTTGGCGTTCTCGCCGTCGATGGTCAATACTATGCTTCTTTAAGCAAAATTGACTGGGGTCTATTAATCACGGCTGTTATTAATTTTCTTTTGATTGCCGCTGTTTTATTTGTAATCATTAAAGTGTTTGCTAGCCTTGAGGCCGCCAAACAAGCCGCCCTTGAAAAGAAACACAAAAAAGACGCCGTCCCCGAACCAGAACCAGTTCCTGAACCAGAGCCAGTCCCTGCCGCCGACATCGTCTTGCTTACTGAGATTCGCGACTTACTAAAAAAAGATAAATAGTAATTACTCTTTGTAAGACAAAGCCCTCCAATTGAAGGGCTTTTTGTTTAGTAAGTAAACTTCCAATCAGGGTGAGCGATTTTAACTTTTTCAAGGGCGTCATTGAATAATATATCTTCAATGGCGGAAATGCCTGGGGCAGTATATTTAAGAGCTTTCTTTTTACGATCTAAACAATACATTACTTCCCCTTGCGAATCATCCATTAACCCCGCAATTAATAAGTACGCACGAAGAGAAGGCATTGATAAATCATTAGAAATAAAACGTTGTACTGTCGAAGTGGTTGTTGAATAGTATTCTTTAGCGTCTTGAAGTGGTTCGTTCATAATTTTTAAATACAAAAGTTGAGCAATCGCGCGATTATGTGTTGAAGTGCTTGTCTGTTTTTCGCTTTTAATTATGTTTGCTAAAATAGCTTCGGCTTCGACTAAGTTTTTAATTTTGATGTTGCGATAGACGGCGATAAGATTGACTTCAGCTGTGAAGTCCGTAATTTCTTCAAAAACACGAGGTGTAAACTCGCTATCACCATTTTCCGCGAGCATTAACTCATTGTAAGCTTCAATATTAATCTTCTTGGCGAATAAAGTTAGGCGATACCCATCAGTCAAGGCATCGAGTTTAAAGGGAACGATGTTATATAACATCATCATTCCACCGATGGAGGCGACGATAATAGCGCCGATGGATAGCCACACAAGGTCAACATTAAGACTTGTAGAAATTAGAGCATATAAGAGAATGGCGACAACTAGTTCGATAAAATACAGCAAAAGCGGTATTAGAGTTGAGGCTCGTGGGTTTGATTTTTCATTTTTTGGTAAAAATTTCGTTTCACCCGTTAAGCCGTCAAACATTTTAAAAGCGAACTGGGTTTTACCGTCTTTCTTATAAAAGCAAAAACCAAAAATATTAACTGAGTGAATTTTGTACTTCCCAATAAGCCCCCCAAGGATATGTCCTATCTCAAGAAGGAAAGCGTTAATCACAACTCCGACGATTACTGAAATAATAGCAAACGCATACTGGTTGCCCGCGACTGAGGCGTTAGCCTCAAAAACCGGTTTAATAATTCCTAAACCGATAAAAAGAGCTAAGCCAATCATTAAGACGTAAACAACTAAACTAGCAGCATCTTCTTTTTTCATAAAAATAAAACCTCCCTATAGACACGATAGCAAAAGTGCTTCAATGTCCTTTTCATCTAGCGGTCGGGTCTTGTGGCCAACCACACGTGTGCCGTTTTCCGATATCATCGCAACTAGACGAGGGATGTCTTCTCTTGTAATTCCTAATTCGCGTAACGTAAGTGGCATGTCTATTTCTTTAAAGAAAGATCGCAACTCGCGTATACCAATATTAGCACTTTCTTCTTTATCCACAAAATGGATTTTAAAGACTTCGCGTCCGAAATCGGCGAATTTATCAATTTCGGCATTTTTAACATACGCCATCCAGGCTGGCATCAAAACCGAGAGGGCGGCCCCATGGGCGATACTTGGATACAAACCACTTAGCCCATGAGCAATATAATGAATGGGCATACTCGTCTTTTTACCAAGACCGGTAATACCGTTGTGCGAAAATGTACTGGCCAGCATAAGTGAGGCTCTTGCATCGTAGTCTTTTGGATTATCAATTGCTTTTTTGCCTACTTCAATGACGTGGCGTATAACACTTAAAGCAAATTCATCGCTCAATTCTTTATGTTCGCTTGGTGAGAAATAACGTTCGAAAGAATGGGAAATTATGTCGACGATACCACAACCGGTTTGATATTTGCTAACTGAATAAGTTAATTCTGGGTTGCAGATTGCAAATAATGGGCGATTTAAATCAGTATTAAAACCGCTTTTTACGTTGGTTTCATCATTTGAAATAACACACGAAGCAGAAAGCTCAGAACCCGCTGCTGCAATCGTTAAGACAACGCCAACAGGCAAGGCTTTTTTGGGTTGGGCTTTGTGCAAATTAAAATCAAATGGATCCCCATCATAGTAATAACCAACAGCGATTGATTTTGCTGAATCAATCACCGAACCTCCGCCAACCGCTAAAATCATGTCAATTTGCTCTTTTTGGGCTAGGTAGACGCCGGCGCGTACTAACGAATGTGTCGGATTGACGCGAACGCCGCCTAATTCTACGTATTCGATGCCACTATTTTTTAGTGAGTCAACAATCTTATCAAAAAGACCAGAAGCCTTAATCGATCCTGTCCCGTAATGAAAAAGAATCTTCTTAAATCCAAATGATTTAATAATAGCTCCGACATCTTTTTCTTTTTCGCGCCCAAAAAATAATTTTGTTGGGGAAACAAAATTGAAATCTAACATGTTCGTCCTCCTTTTAGTGTTTGTTGGTTTTTTCTATTTCGCTGCCGAGTTGGTTACTCTTGCGAATTTTATCGCGAAGAGCGTTCTCGACCATCATTTTTTCGATGTTTAAAAAGATTACTCTAAGCCGCTCAATAAGGTGCTCTTTATCTTCTTGCATGTTGTTTTTCACCCAATATGAAAGTTCAGAAACCAAAATGCCCGCTACAATGCGCGAGACACTCGATAGTTGTTCGCTTGGTAAATTATTATATTTAGGATTAGACGAAACCCGATGATAAGAACGCTTGTTTAAATAATCATGTAAAAAATCAGTGACCTCAGAAGCGTAAAGCGAATTTAGGATATTTTTTACGGCATTAGAATATGTCGAATAAATGTCCGCAACAAAACGCGCATCCGATGTAAAATCACCGTCGATATCTTCGCGATGTTCAGTGAAATCAATCATGACGGCCTTAACAAAATCACTCATATCATTAAAGTGATAATAGAACGTTTGCCGTTTGACGCCGACTTCGTTGCACAATTCCTCGACGCTAATTTTGGCGATGGGCTTTGCTTCTGCAAGTTCAAAGAAGGCCCGAATAAATAAATGTAGTTTTTTCATAGTTACCCCCGTGCCTTTTCTTGGGCTAAGGCGATGGCGACTTTCGCACCCAATAAAGCGTTGTTTTTAATTAATTGAATGTTTGTTTCCAAAGATTTACCTTTGGTAAGATTGGCGATGCTTCTAAGTAAGAACGGTGTTACATCCTTACCTTTGATTCCTTGCTTTTCAGCCAATAGTAAGGCTTCGTTAATAACCCTATCCATTTCAGCCTTTGGCATTTCAAATTGACGAGGAATCGGATTGGAGACGAGAATACCACCTTTAAGTTTTAACTCGCGCTTAGCCATAATCACGCGGGCAATTTGTTGTGGGCTATCTAAGTTGTCTTCGACTTTTATGCCTGAATCTCGTGAATAGAAACTGGCAAATTCATCGCTTTGATAAGACAAAACGGTCACGCCTTTTGTTTCTAAATATTCAAGCGTTAACGGCAAATCAAGAATTGCTTTAGCGCCCGAAGAAACGACGGTAACATTTGTTGTGGCGAACTCTTCAAGATCGGCTGAGATGTCAAATGTTGTTTCGGCGTGACGATGAACACCGCCAATACCGCCCGTTACAAATACTTCAATGCCGGCCATTTCCGAAATAATCATTGTAGCTGCGACAGTTGTCGCCCCCCACTCTTTTTTAGCTACAACGATTGGCAAATCGCGACGCGAGACCTTGCGAATACCTGCGCGCTTGCCAAATTCTTCGATTTGCTCTTCACTCATGCCGACAATAATTTCGCCGTCAATGATACCTATCGTCGCCGGAGTCGCCCCGGCTTTAGATATAATATTTTCAAGCATTAAAGCTGTTTTAACGTTTTCAGGGTAGGGCATGCCATGAGAAATAATTGTCGATTCTAGAGCAACGACTGGCTGTCCACTTTGTAAGGCAGAAAGAACTTTTTTACAAATAATCATGATTGTCCCGCCTTTCGATTAACAATTCTACTAGTCAATTTACTAATAAGTAAGTAAAAAGGCAAAGAAAGCGCAATAAAACCGAATAAGGCAACGATATGGAGAGGTAAAAGAACCTCATATGCAATCTTGAGAATCTCCCATGACCGTACAAAGTAATCAAAGGTAAAAGCAAATATACCCAATGACACCATTATTAAAAATAATACAAGGCGATATTTATCAAGGGGCCAAGATATTTTAGCGAGAATATAATAACTCGAAATCGTAAAGGTAAAAATTGCCATAACTTGTGCTACTTCCAGAGGAAAGGCAACAGGGAACAACATCGAAAGTACATAAATTAAAAGAACTGAAGTAAATTGCATAACCCCACCCGGAAGAGCTTTTTGAATAATGTTGGCCATAAAACTTCCTTTGAGTCGTTCGCTGTTTTTTTGTAAGGCTAAGAAGAAAGCTGCCAAACCAATTGTACAGATTTCCCAAATATATAGATTATTCGTTAAGAAGGGGTAATTTATTCCACCAAACCAGCCAGCGACCAAGAAGACAAGACTAGTGACAATGGCAAAAATTGTTTTAGCTAAAAAGAGCGAACAAGTCCGTTGGAGATTATTAATTACTCTGCGACCTTCGTCGACGACTTCTGGCAAGCGCCCAAAATTCGAATCAAGTGATACAAGATGCGAAACGTTGCGAGCGGCAGCCGTCCCTGAAGCCATGGCAATAGAACAATCCGCAACCTTTAAAGCCAGGATATCGTTGACTCCATCTCCCGTCATGGCTACGGTGTGACCGGCGTTTCGTAACGACTTGATTAGTACTTCCTTTTGTTCGGGACTGACACGCCCAAACACATTATATTCATTAGCGTAAAGCGCCACTTCATTAAGAGGCATATTTTCAAGGGATAAACTTCGCTGCGATCCTTCAACTCCAACTTGTCGTGAGATTTCTGAAACTGTATCGACGTTATCGCCACTAATAATTTTTACCGCGACGCCATTATTTTTAAACCAGGCAATATTGCTGGCCGCATCATCGCGAATATGATCTTGTAAAACAATCACGCCAATAATTTCAAAATTTTCGGGCATTTCCTCAATAATTTGATTATTACTTTGGGCAATTATTAAGACGCGATAACCACTTTTTGCATACTTTTTGATTAAA
>JAEWUY010000093.1 GCA_023396795.1 Bacillota bacterium
ACGTTTGATAAATCAGCGCTGATTTGTGAAGGACTGCTAAGTGTTGTTTTTGTGCCCATGTTACCCAAATAGCCACTATTTGACCAATTGCCGTTTCCTAGTCAATTTTAATAAAATTATATATTAATGGAATTCTTTTTTTGTCGCTATTAACTATCTTAACTACCCTTGATATAATGTTTTTACAGTGCACAATTTTAAGATTCTAAACTTAAATGACCAAAAGAGTATTAACAATCTTCTTAAAGGGTCTTTTTATTATGAAGAATATACATCAAGCGAATTAGTTTTTGAGAATTTATATGTGTGGAATTATTGTAACCAAATCGAGCTGCTTTGGATTGAAGAAGGAATTGCTATCATTCGCTGTTTAGAAAAAGACAAATTTTGGATATATTTTCCACCAGTATGCAAAACAAGAAGCGAGTTTATTCGTGGCCTAAATTTTATTCGTGAGAACTACCCGAATAATCTTGTGGTTGGTTTATCGCAAAAAATGATTGAAACCTGCAACGACAACAAATTTTTAATTTTATATGACGATTATTATTCGGAATACATTTATAATCCTTGCGAATTAGCAGAAATGAAGGGCGGTAAATTCTCACGAAAAAGAAATCTTATTTCCCAATTTAAAAAGAAGTATCAACACGAATTCATTTCGTTTTCAAATTCCTACTTAGAAAGCGTTAAAGAATTTTTGAATCGCTATCAAGATGAAGGTGGGGCTGATGAAGATTTTGATGCCATTATTTTTGCTTTAGAAAACGAAAAGAGTCTCAATCTTTTTTGTGATTTGTTAATCGCCAATGAGGTGATTGTTGGGCTAAGCATTGGCGCCATTAGTGTTTTTAATCATGGCGTAATCTTATTTGAAAAAAATGACTACAACTATGTTGGTAGTGGGGCAATACTCGTCCAACTGACAACACAAAAGCATTATTCGAATCTTTCGTATTTAACCCGCCAAGAAGATTTGGGCCTACCTCAATTGCGTAAGGCTAAGTTGGCCCTGAATCCATTAGTGAAAGAGAGAAAATATTCTTGCGTATTCAATCCTGACGCCATCGATCTTTATAATCTTTACAAAAAGTCGTTTGATGATTCAAGCGACTATGTCGATTTTTTCTTTCTGCATTCATATAATTCTCAACAAGCTTACTTTGTAAAAAGAGATGACAAAATTGTTTCTGCTTTGCATATCATCATGAAGAAAATGATGTATCGCAATCAAGTTTTTGACTTACCCTTTGTCGTGGCTGCCAGCACCGATAACGATTATCGGCGCAAAGGTTTAATGCGCGAAGTAATGTCCAAGACATTCGCCGATTTAAAAGATAAAGGTTATTGCTTAGTGTCACTTTATCCGGTTAATCCGGCATTTTACTCAGATTATGGTTTTGTTCATTTTTCTTATGGTCTTAAACTTGAAAAATTGGAATCGACTTTTCAATGTGGCCTTGAACAAACTAACGACAGCGATATGCTCTCAAAAATGTATAACCACTGTATTGAGGGTCAAGATGGCTTTATCATTCGTGACGAAAGTTACTATAATCAATATTTAAATTCCTTATGGCAGGATGGTGTCGTTTTTGATTTAATCAAAAAAGATGGTGAAACACTCGGATACGTCGCTCATAACGATGGCGATATTGATGAAATATTGTTGTGTAGTGAACAAAGACCCATTCATGATGATATCGATTTTTCGCAAGCGGTGATGCCCCACCATAACGGAGATATACCCTCAAACATGATGCGCATAATCAACATTAAAAAACTTTTAGAAAGTACAACGGTTGGAAAAAATATAGCGGTAAATATTAGCGTTCGTGTCACTGATCATTTTGTGGAAGACAATAATTTGATTGTTACTTTAACGACTCACAATGGCCTTTTAGCGGTGGAGCCTTCCGATTCATATGAGCTATCGATTAGTATCGAAGATTTAACGAAAGTTCTTTTTCTCGGGCAAGGAGATAGGCGTTTGGCCTTCCTTTTTCCTAAGAAAAAAATGGTCTGCTTTGATAAGTTTTAAATTTTAAGCATGATGATAATACTCATCCATGGCATATGATAAAATATAAATAGACTGAAAAAGTTGATATTTTTTATTGAGGTAAAAATATGAAAAAAATCGTTATTGTTGGTGGTGTGGCTGGCGGAGCAACCGCAGCGACACGTTTAAGAAGATTAAGTGAAGAAGATGAAATTATAATTTTCGAAAAAGATGAGCACGTTTCATTCGCAAACTGTGGGCTCCCTTATTATATTGGTGGGGTCATTACCAATCGGGAACGACTCTTGGTTGAAACGCCAGAAACTTTTAAAGATAAATTTAATATTGATGTGCGTAATTTCTCAGAGGTTATCGCCATTGATGTCAAACATAAAAAAGTTACAGTTCGCGAAGTTAAGACCGAAAGAATATATGAAGAAAGTTATGACAAACTTCTTCTTTCTCCTGGCGCAACTCCGATTTGGCTACCAATTCCAGGACTTGAAAAAGCTCACAATGTTTTCTCTATGAGAAACCTTGTTGATACTGACAAAATTTATAACTTTGTCAATAAAGAAAAAGTCGAATCAGCAATTGTCATTGGTGGTGGTTTTATTGGCATTGAATTAGCCGAAAACCTTGTTGAAAAAGACATAAAAGCGACGATTATTGATTTAGCCGATCAGATATTGCCACCTCTTGATTTTGAAATGGCTAAGATGGCGCAAAACGAATTAGAAACTAATGGCGTCAAAGTCTATCTTAAAGATTCGGTTGCCGAGATTAAAGACGCTGGCAAAACCGTTATTTTGAAGAGCGGTTTAACATTAAAAACAGATTTGATAATTATGTCAGTTGGCGTTCGTCCTGAATCTCGTCTCGCCATTTCCGGCGGTTTAAAAGTCGGAGCCAAAGGTCACATCGTCACTAACGAGCATCTTCAAGTTGTTGATGCCAAAAGTGGCGAAGTAATTCCTGATGTTTATGCAGCCGGTGATGCGATTGAAGTTAAAGACTTTATCGATGGCACACCAACCGCCGTTCCTCTGGCTTGGCCGGCGAATCGCCAAGGTCGCCTTGTTGCCGATCACATGAACGGCTGGGATGTTTCCTTTAAAGGAAGTTTGGGAACTTCAATCGTTAAAGTTTTCTCGTTAACGGCTGCCAGCACAGGTAATAATCAAAAAACTTTGGAACGTAAAAATGTCGCTTTCAAAACCGTGATGATTACAAGATCAAATCACGCCGGATATTATCCAGGAGCAAGCGATATCGTTATTAAATTACTATTTAGCCCAGAAACCGGAAAAATTCTCGGTGCGCAAGCTATCGGACAAGATGGTACCGATAAGCGAATCGATGTCATTGCAACAGCCATTAAAGGCGGATTGACAATTTTTGATTTACCAGATTTAGAGCTTGCTTATGCTCCCCCATTTGGCTCATCGAAAGACCCAGTTAATATCGCCGGATACGTTGGCAGTAACTTAATGCAAAAAGAATACGGTGTCGTTAATCAAAAAGAACTCGAAGAATTTCGTAAAAAAAAAGCACTCATAATTGATTCTAGGACGCCACTTGAGTTTAGTCTCGGCCATATTCCAGAAGCCGTTAACATTCCTTATAATGGTATTCGCGAAAATCTCGATAAACTACCCGAAGAAAAAGATGCTCCGATTGTTGTTTATTGTAACGTCGGTCATACCGCTTATTTGCTCATAAAAGTTTTAGTCAATAATGGCTATACCAATGTTTTTAACTTGCTTGGTGGGTATAAAGTTTTTAAAGCTTTACATCAAAAGAATCACGAAGAAGAATTACACAATCCCGAGCATCGCATAATTGATGAAAAGCCCGTTATTGCCAGTAAAGACTATCGCGAAGATGAAATTAAAATTTTCATTGATGCCTGTGGTTTACAATGCCCGGGCCCAATTATGCAAACCTACAAGGCGGTTGAAAAACTCAAAGATGGCGAAATCGTTAAGATTATCGCTACCGATAGCGGCTACTTTAGCGATGTTGAAAAGTGGTGTAATGCTACTGGTAATACTCTTTTGAAGAAGGAAGCCACGAAAGAAGGATATTCAGCCGTCATTCGCAAAGGAACACCAAAACCAGTCGAAAAAACCGTTGAAAATGAAAATACAACTATTGTCTTATTCAATGGGGAAGTGGATAAGGCGATGGCGGCAATGATTATCGCTCAAGGTAGCCGGTCAATGGGTAAAAATGTAACCATCTTCTGTACGTTCTGGGGATTAAATTTGCTACGCAAAGATCGTAAAGTCAAAGTCAAAAAATCTTTTATCGAAAAAATGTTTGGGGCCATGATGCCACGTGGCGCGAAAAAGATGCCAATTTCGAAGATGAACTTCGGAGGTATGGGTGCCAAGATGATGAAATCGGTCATGAAGAAGAAAAATGTCGATTCATTAGAAACTTTAATGGCACAAGCCCAAGCCTCAGGCGTTAAATTCATCGCCTGTACGATGAGCATGGATGTCATGGGAATTCACAAAGAAGAATTAATTGACGGCATTGAATATGCAGGCGTTGCTACGTATCTTGCAGAATCAGAAAAAGCTGGCGTGACTCTTTTTATCTAAAACTTATAAGCCACTATTGATGCAAAAACTAAATAGTGGCTTTTCTTTTACCATTTTTGGTCAATTTCATTGAATTAACAAGCCAAAGTCCATACCATATTAACTAGAGCGTCAAATAGAATTTGAAAGCGAGGATTTTATACATTGGCAATAATTAATATCACTAATTATGTTAGAAAAGAAAACAGCAAGTTAAATCTTGGTAATTTTCGTGATACTGATGCATTGGTCTTTGCCCAATTATCATATTTGGACTACGCTCCTTTTAAAAATGGTACACGTTTTGAATTCATGTCTAATAAAGCCAAAGAAGCGGCTGCTAAAAGTCATTCTAAAGATCGAAACGAAGAATTGCTTTTATGTGTTTCTAAAAGTTTGCGATATCAACACATCAAAGCCGCTAAATATGTTGATGAAACTAATCTTTTGTTTGAAATGCAATTTTCGGCCACAACCTTTATTGTCAATAGTCATTTAATTGTCGTGGCCTTTCGAGGAACAGACGACACAATCAACGGTTGGAAAGAAGACTTTAATATGGTGTTTCTTGATGAAATACCCGCTCAAAATAAAGCCGTCACTTATCTTAAAAAGATAGCTAGCAAATATCGGTATGCAAAAATTATCGTTTTAGGCCACTCCAAAGGTGGCAATCTTGCTTTTTATTCGACGATGAAACAGACAGCAAAAGTCCGAAAGCGCATCGTGAGCATTTATAATCTTGATGGTCCCGACTTTCGCGAAAACGTCACTAGTTCCGAAGAATATAGTTATTTACTTTCAAAGTCGATTAAAATTGTTCCGGAAGAAAGTATTATTGGTATGATTTTGCAAACTAATTCCTACTTCTATATCGTTAAAGCCGAAGGAACGCTATTTGCTCAACACAATCTTTTTAACTGGAACATCGATAGTGAAACAAGCGATTTAGTTCATTCAAACTCACTTAGCAAGTCATCACGGCAAATTAAGAATTCAATCTATACATGGATTAATAGTTTTAGCGTTGATGATCGACGCATTATTGTTGATAGTTTTTTTGATATGCTCCTTGTTTCTAATTGCACAACGCTTAGTGAGTTTACAGAAAACTTTAAAGAAAACATCAAGCTAATTTATGGTGAATATCGTGATTCGGATAGTGAAAAAAAGAAAATCTTGCGCAAAACGCTTCTCGATTTAGCGAAATATTTAATGGCTAATTATTTTACTCGCGAAAAAAATCTCGATAAAAAAACCAAGCAAATCGAATTAAAGTTCAAGCAAAAACCCGGTGAATAGTATGCCTTCTAAAACAATTGTCGAATTAATTAAATATTCTGAGTCACTCTCAAACCGCGAGATGATGAAATGGGCACTTCGCAATGTTCGTGAAGTTTTAGATGTCCTTAAAATCAATGTCACACGTGATGAACAATACCGGACGATGGTCGTGGAAGCCAATCGTTTCTTGACGGGGTTTCATAAAGTTTCACATATGCGTCATCAAGCTCTTAGAATGCATGAAATGGCTCGCCATGAAAAGGATGAAGTTCGTTTAAATCTTTTGCGAGCTTATGGCCACGTAATTGCAACTGCTCATGTTAAAGAACACGCCCTTCACGCTACTGAGTACGCCAACAAAGCCTTAAGGGCTGCGAAAATCAGCGAAACGGAAATCGATAATTTCATTACTTGCCAAAATACCTCGCTTGAACAATTAGCCCGTTTTATCGTTTCGATTGATTAACCTGCCTTCATTTCGATATGATAACTTTACGCTTAAATTAGTAAGGCGTGTAACAAGGAAATAAATATATGAAAACAACGATCATTCTCGCCCATCCATGGCATGGTAGTTTTAATAAAGCTATCTTTGACGTCATCATTCAAACATTGTCTGATAAGAATAAAGAATTTCAAGTCATCGACTTAAATAAAGATGGTTTTAATCCAGTGATGACTGAAAAGGAATTGGCCCTGTTTTCAAAAGGCTTATTTTCTGACCCATTAGTAGGTAAGTATCAAGAATTATTGTCTAACACAGACGAACTCGTTGTTTTATTCCCAATTTGGTGGGGTGATTCTCCAGCGATTTTAAAAGGTTTTATTGATAAAGTAATGCTTAAAGGTTTTGCCTATGAACAAACGTCTTCTGGTTTAGTTGGACGCCTGACACATATTAAAAAAGCCTTGGTTATTACAACTTCGGAAACGCCAACGTTTGTATACAAAAACTATTTAGGCGACCCTATTGAAAAAGTCTTCTTAAAAATAGTGCTTGAGGGTGTCGGTATTAAAAATAATGTTTGGATTAATAAAGATGCAGTTTATTCTAGTGGTCAAGAAAGTCGTGTTTCGTTTTTAAACGACATCGCTAAATTATTCTAATCACAAACCTATTAAGAAGATGCGGAGAAATTCTCCGTTTTTTCTTTTATCGGCCAAGTTATAAAGACCGCTATTGCCACGCCGATAATTGCCCCAGAAAGATCAATACCGACATCAAGCCAATTTCCACTGCGACCGCTAGTAAATAGTTGGATTATTTCTGAAGTGGCAGCTACCAAAAAAGTTGCTGTTAAGGCAATTAAAATCATCAGCCAAGTTTGTTTGACTTGGAACATTTTTTTAATGGCAAGATAGGCAAAAAGGCCGTCAAGGACAAAAATTAAGAAATGGCCGAAAAATTTACGAACAAAAAAGGCGAATGTTTCAAGTTGTAATTCATTGAGAATAATGCCAAAAAAACGAAGGACGGCGTTTAAGACATTAACGACAAATCCGCTTTGCGAAGAAGAAATTTCGCCACTAAATCCTGAAAAAAGAAGAATTATGGCAGTGACAACCGCAAAAAGAACAGCATAAATAATGCCATTTATCTTTTTTTCTTGCTGCATTTTTGCGCCCATATAAGCAGTATAACAATTCCAAATAATTTTATCCTAAAAAAAGATGAGCGATAAAGTATCCGAGTTTGCCTGACATTTGTAATAATTGGTATGGAGGAATATGTGCAATGATATTTTTGAAGTACCTAATTCTAATCGCTTTGACTTTTGTTGTTTTCTTAGTGCTCGATTTAGTTTGGCTCGTTAAAATTTCGCCTCGTTTTTATAAGAAAAATATTGGGCATCTAATGGCAGATAAAGTTAATTATGCCCCAGCTATTGCTTTTTATTTGATTTTTATTGTTGCTATTACTATTTTTGTTATCGGTCCTGCTTACGTAGGGGGTCGTGGTTGGTCCTATGCTTTGATTTATGGCGCCTTGTTTGGTTTCATAACTTATTCAACTTATGATTTAACCAACTATGCGACTCTTAAAAAATGGCCCTTAAACGTTACGATTGCTGATATGCTTTGGGGCACGTTTGTCTCAGCCGCTACTTCAATTGCTGTTTTCTATTTAGCCGTTTTAATGGGGGTATAATTTATGGTAATTTTAGGTTACGTTCTACCTTTAGCGGTTGTTGCTATCTTTTTTACAATCACTTATTTTGTCGCTGAAGCCAAGAAGAATTATGGCTACATCGATATTGTTTGGGGTGCGAGCTTTGTTGTTAATGCTTGGTTTGCCCTTTTAATTTCTTCGCTTGTTAATAATGCTTGGCCGAGTGTGCCTGCCATTGTTGTGACTGTAGCAGTTACGATATGGGGTATGCGTTTATCAAGCTATTTATTTAAACGTAACTGGAATAAACCAGAAGATTATCGCTATGTGACCATGAGAAATAATCTTGTTGGCAAAAAATATCCACGTTTAACGGCTTTTTTGAAAATCTTTATGTCTCAGGCGGGCTTATCAATTTTAGTATCGACGGTTTTAATCGTCACCATTAATGGTGTTGTTCTGGCTAATGACTGGTTCGTTTATAGTTTTACAATTGCTGGTGGCATCTTATGGATTATCGGCTTTTTATTTGAAAGTATTGGCGACGCCCAACTGCGGAGTTTTATATCAAATCCCGAAAACCGCGGCAAAATTATGGATCAAGGACTTTGGGCCTACACTCGTCACCCTAATTATTTTGGTGAATCATTAATGTGGTTTGGCTTAGGTGTTGTTGGTCTTTCCGTTATGTATGGTTACATCGGCTTTGTCTCTTACTTGCTTATCACTACATTATTATTGTTTGTTTCTGGCATTCCTCTTTTAGAGAAAGCCTTTAAAGACCGCCCTGGTTTCGCTGAATACGCCAAACGCGTCAGCGTCTTTATCCCTTGGTTTCCAAAAAAGATAAAATAAAGATACGGAGGAGATTATCTTATGAAAAAAGTTCACATCATCACTGACAGCACTTCAGACATTAGTCAAATTACAGGTGAGAAACTTGGTATCGATGTCGTGCCTTTACACGTTAACATCGATGGTGTCGATTATATCGACGGTTTGACAATTAACAATCAAGAGTTTTTTAAAAAGTTAAGAACCGCAAAAATCTTGCCGCGAACTTCAGCGCCGAGTCCGGGCGCCTTTTTGGAAGTAATGAAAAAGTATCCGGCTGATGAAGAAATTTTAGTTATGACAATTTCAAGTGACGCAAGCGCAACTTTTGCTTCCGCGAAAATCGCTGTTGAAGAACTTGATCGCGAAAACGTTGTTTTATTTGATACACGTCAAGCCACAATCGGACTTTTAGCGTTAGTTTATGCTGCTGTTCAGTTTCGTGATGTTGGCGATAACGCCAAAACAATTGTTGAAAAACTCAAGGAAATTAGTAAGCGCATTGTCGTTCAAGCCGCCTTTGATGATCTTCGTTACCTGCGCATGGGTGGGCGTATTCCTTTTACTCTTGCCGTTTTAGGTACGGTTGTAAATATGAAACCAATCATCACTATGAAAGACGGAAAAATTCACTCGTCCGCTAAAATAATTGGTATGCAAAGAGCCTTAAATCACATTGTTTATACTTTGGCTGATAATGATGTTGACTATTCGTTGCCTACTTTTGTAGGGCATACTGATAATGTCGCGATGTTTAAACGATTTACTGATTTAGTAAAAATTCATAAACCAGAGTTTCCACTTGATAGCGAAGCCTCAATTGGCCTAGCGGTGGGCACGCACGCCGGTCCAGGATGTGTTGCGATTGTTTACTTTACTAAGTAATTTTTGTGAATGTAAAAGTATCATTTCCTTGATATAATGTTTTCGTTCACGGGGTTTATGATATGAAACATAGCAAAATACTTGGCCTACTTGTCTTGTTAGTCACCTATCTTTTCGCTTTTGGTGTTGGCTTGATTGTTTATCATCTGGCACTAGATTACTTAAGTAATGTCTTACAAGCTGTCTTAGTTGCTGACATCGTCGCCACCTTATTTGTTTGGGGCGTGGGTTTGATTTTAAAGACCGCCTCCGTTTACGATCCATATTGGAGTGTTCAGCCATTAGTTATCCTGTTGGCTTTGATGATTCATTTCAACGTTTGGGATTTAGGAGCGATTGTTTTGCTTAGCCTTGTTGCTTTGTGGAGCTTACGTTTGACTGCTAATTTTATCTATACCTTTACCGATTTATCCTATCAAGATTGGCGTTATACGATGTTGAGAGAAAAAAGCGGTAAATTTTATTTCTTTGTCAATTTATTTGGTATTAATCTATTTCCTACTTTGGTTGTTTATGCCTGTATTTATCCGATGCTCCTTTATGTTGAAAAAGGCGGGAGTGCAACGTTTAGTCTCCTTGGGTTAATCGGAGTTGCTTTAGGTGTGATTGCCATTCTTTTTGAAACGGTGGCTGATGTGCAAATGCAAACTTTTCGCCGCGATCCTCAAAATAAAGGCCAAATCATTCGTGTAGGCCTTTGGAAACATAATCGCCACCCCAACTATTTTGGTGAAATTTTGATGTGGTGGGGTATTTATGGCATTGTTGTCGCGTTAAATCCATCTTTGTGGTTTGTTTTCTTTGGTGCGTTAATTAATACTTTAATGTTCATGGTTATTTCTATTCCTATGGCCGAAAGACGTCTAGCGTCTTATAAGCCCGGTTTTCGCGAATATGCAGATGAAACATGGATGATCTTTCCTCTTCCGTTCGGTAAGTCAAAACGTAAAGAAGAATAATTTTTTCCTTCTTGTGCGTATTATTTATATAATTGAATAGATAGGGGCTTTAATAATGGATTTAAAAACAAAATTGCACGCTCTCGTCGATAAATATGATGCACTGCTCATTTTTCTTGTGATTGAATGTTTGGCATTAACGGCTTTTTCTTTAGCTGATGCCAACATTATTTTCCGCTATCTTGGTTTTATTATTTCTGTTGTTTTGATACCCTTCGCCTTGATGTTTACATCAAAACAAGAATGGCTTTCACTTGGTCTTTTTGCAATACCACTTGTTTTTATCGCCTTTTTTACCGGTTTTTCGACTTTTACGACTAATATGGGTTTCGGATTTATTGATAATTTATCGGTTTTCCTTGGAACCATCGCTTTCTTCTTTTTGGGTTTTGCCGTTCGACGTGTCCAAAAGTTTAAAATTGAGGTCGCTTTGCTAGCAATTGGAGCAGCAATGGCCCTTTTAGTCTTTTTAAGTCTTGTTTATTCGCTTTATCAATATGGTCCTTTTCATGTGAGTTTGTATGAAGGATTAGTTTATTACTATGATGGTCGTTTGTTTGTTGTTAGTGAAGAAACTAAGTGGTTACTTGGCTTTTCATTTGTGGAAATTTCCATTGATTATGTGACGCTTTTTGGCACGATGATTAGCACTGCTTTAGCAGGTCTTCTTTACATCTCGCCTTCAAAAGAGCCACGTAAGTTTTTACTTACTGCCGTAATCGGTGGAGTTGGCCTCCTATCAATCATCGTTTTACCTAACTGGAATGCTTTATACCTATTAATTCCCGTTTTGCTTTTTGCCACTCTTTATCGTTTTGTGAAAGCTCGCGATAAGGTAGGAAATATTGTTCAATATGCCTTTTTTGGCGTTTTGGGTGTCATGGGAATTATTTTACTTGTGGCCGTTTTAAACGCTGCCGGAGTTGGCTTTATTAGTAATCCGATTGCCGGCAATGCATTTTTGAATCGTTTGTTTAACACTAATCGATTTGTCTCGCCAATTAACGAAGTGCTACGCCCGATGTTAACTTCATCGGGAATATTTGGTTTTCCTTTGACAGAAATTGAAGGTTTAATTGCTAACACAGGAGCTTTTGAATTTGAGATTGTTAAAGAAGGAGGCTTTTTTGCTTTCCTCGCCTTGCTGGTTTTTCTAATTTTAATTATTTTCTCACTCAGCCGTTATTCAGCTAAAAGTAAAGACCCAGGTTTCGTAAAAATAATTATTTTGTCATTTCTAATTGCGACCTTTTTACATTCCAGCTTCTTATGGAATACATTCCCGCTTATTTACGAAGATGATTATTACTTCTCCTTCTTTCGAAGTGCACCTTACTTAATCGTTCTCTTTTTACTCGGTTACGCTTACTACCCTTTAAAGGGTATTCCGTTTGTTGAAGCCAAACAAGGAGCGACAATTATCGAAGAAACGGGCAATACAATACAAACACTTGATGATTTGACAAAAGAGGAGGAAATCAAACTATGAAAAAGAGAATTCTTTTAACTCTTCTAGTCGCCACTAGTTTTGTGCTGACTGGCTGCATGAATGATGTTTCGGAATTATATGAAGGCCACGCCTATGACACAGGTGTTTTTCTACAAAACTTCTATTCGACTTGGAATGATGATTTAGTTAATCGTGTCGCTCCGGTAGCAAAAACGTATCAAGTAACAAGCGCAAATTCGTTTCAAATTAATAATCAAGATGATCTCGAAAACCCAAACAAACTTTGGGCTCCTGATGCATTTGCGAATTCTCAAACCGAAGAATATTATTCGCTGGTTGCCGATACGCCTCACGAACATACTGGCTATGGTTATGGGCCGAGCAATAATTTGATTGGTATTGATTCATCATTTGCCCGTGGTTTCTTATCGCGCCTTTATGATGGTCGTTTGCATTGTGATGGGATTACCTATGCGCAGACGCGAGTACAAATAGACGGTAGTGGATACGGGGCTTTATTTCCCAAGGAACTCATGACTTATCGTTATTTTGCCTTATCTCTTCGTGGCGCGGATGAAACTGATAATTATAACTTTGATGTCAATGTTAATATTAATATTACTTTCTACGTCTATGACCATACAAACGCTATTTATGTTCCGTATTTATTTCAAATGCAGAATTTTCCAATTATGACGAATTCTGGCGGGCAGACAAGTCTTATCGGTTTTTACTTTGCCGGTGTGATGGGAGCGGACATTAATTTGCTTCGTCGAGCCTCAGGATTATCAATTTCCTTTGAATTCGCTACTGATTATGAAGACTATACACTTGATCGTAACGACACAACCGAAGGAAAAGACCAATTCGCTTTAATGCTTTACGAAGTCCTTTTGCCCAAATCCTCTTGGAATTAACTATTATTTCTTATATTTAGGTTTAGATGATAAATATGGTTCGATATTGAGCCATTTTCCCATTTCATAATCGCACCGATCATCATCGAGAATCAGTGTGCCTTTAGCAGGTGTAAATGTCAGTTCGCTAAAATAGATTTTGCCGTCGATGTTATATAAATCGACACGTACAAAGGGAAAGGGGCGAGCGAGAGCTTCCGCCATCTTCACCATCTCATTCCAATGTTCTGGAATTGGTATTGGCTCTTCGCGTTTTTTCCAACCATTAAACTGTGATCCATCAAATTGTTTCCAATCAATGTAGTAATTGTTGTAACGAATATCAACGCCTCGACCAGTAACGACATACATGCTTTTAGCAACACCGTTAAAGACATGTATTTTATACTCAATTGGTAATTCATCACCTTTTCCTAAATATTTTTCGATAATGATTTGCGGTTTAATTGGCGAATAGTGGCGCTCTAAGGTTTTTTGGCCATAATCTGTCTTAAGCCATTTAGCGAATTTCTTTTTTAATGGAATAAGATCAAGTTGGCTTTTGTCTTTGACAATGACGTTGTAAGCACAAGCGTGCGTGGCCTTCATGACAAAAGAATTTGGTAAATGAATAAAGTCAATCTCATTAAAATTGTTATAAATACCAGAAATTGGAATCAGGGTGTCTTTATAGCCGCAATCCTCAACATACTCGCGAACGCCAGAGCGCCCAGCGCATTTTATAACAAGTTCATCATGCGGGTAGACAAAAAGACGGAGATACTGCAACTTTTCGGTATAACGAGTCGGATTTTCAAGATTAAGTTTATGGTGAGTGATGTATTTATATTGTTGCTTGACAAAGAAGACAGGAAAAAGATTTTTAACTATGCCGCGAAACGGAGCATACAGGGCGCGTTTGAGTTTATTTTCTTTTAAATTTGGGTTGGGCATTTGGTTCGTAAAATAGTATATGCTCAAACGTTCTTTTTTACAATTCGTTAAAATATGATAGTATAGAATACTACTTAGGACAAATTATGAAAAAAGCATTTCGGAGTTGGTTAACTTATGTCATTGGCGGGGCTCTTTTTATTGTTGCGGCCGGAATTGCTATCATTCCCGATATCGTCGACAACTATGTCGCTTCTATGGATGAGTGGACTTCCCAGTATATTTTCCTGTTTATTGGTATCGTCTATATCTTCGTCGGCTTTGTTTGGCAAGACCTTATTAAAGCCATAAATCGCCGCAAGACTAAGAATTGGGATGGACCTCTTCCTGAAGAAGTTGCTAATACAGCGTGGGCGCGATGTGCCCCCTTCTATTTCGCTGCTATTTTGTCAATCATCGGGGGAATTATATTCACTTTTGTAGTCATTTAACCCGCAAAAACCAAGTAAACAAAGCTATTTTTGGATATCAACCACCTTTATAGGTGGTTTTTCATATAAGTGCCATGTAATCGCTTACAGGGGAAAAAAATCGTTGATACAAATTTTGATAAGTGTTAATATAAAACACAATCTATAAGATTGAAAGGAATAGGAGGACAAAAATATGACTTTTCCTAAAAAGACAGCTTTGCTTTTAGCCGCTCTTGCATTAGTCGTTCCTCTCTCATCCTGTGATGATCCTAACGGTGGTGACAAGTTCTATGTCACTGGCCCGTATCTCACCGGTAAGGAAGCCAAAGAGGTTTATAATGCATATCTCGGCTCCAGCATCGCTACCCTCAACAGCGCGAAAAGCCAAAGCGCAACTGATGTTCGCCACATCGCGAACTTTGTTGACGGCCTTCTCATGAACAATGAGTACGGTATTCTTGAACGTAAACTTGCCTCGGCCGCAAGCCACGACAATGACTACAAGAATTTCTACTTTACGATCAAAGAAGGAATCCCTTGGTATACTTATGATGGCCAAGAATACGTCGCAAAAGATACGCTTGGTAATGACGTTGTTCAGTATGTTAAGGCTGATGATTTCGTGCATTCAGCCGAAGTAATTCTTAACTATTCGAACGCTTCAGAAATCGCCTACATGGTCACGATGTTCGTCGATGGTGCTTGGGAGTATTACTGCTATACGCAAATGCTCAGCCTCATCGGTGCCCGCGACACAACCTACATCGGCATTAACTGGCAAAACCTGAAAGCCGCATCAAACGATGCAAAGGCTGAGGCTTTGATGCAATTAATCGCCCATGAATCTGGCATGAATTTAGCAGACGTTCCATTTATTGATGGTGACGACCTTGCTAATATTGCCAACTTCTCCCGCGTTGGTGTTCTTGCGACAGATGAATACGAAATTCGATACCGTTTAAATCAACCAGCTCGTTTCTTCCCAACGCTACTTACTTACGCCCCGTTCTATCCGATTAACCGTGCTTTCTTCAAACAACATAAGATGGCATCATTCGGAACTAGCAAAGAGAAAATGCTCTACAATGGACCATTCCTCTGCTCAGAATGGAGTGACACCAAAGTCCAATACACTCGTAATGAAAATTATTACGATGTAGAAGATGTCCACATCAAAACCGTTAACTACATGATCGCTCCTGACACTATCACCTATGCCGAAATCCGTGAGGCTTTCGAAAATGGCGTGGTTGATGGTTTCACCATCGCTCGCGATGATACCGTCGGTTGGGCCAAGTACATTACTGGTGGAACTCCAGAAGCTCCAGGTACCGGTACTGTCCAAGAACCATACAGTTCATTAGTTAATAGCCGTGAATTAGATACCATTGATTACACTTGGCACTTCACGCTCAATGTCCAACGTGATGAAGATCTTTCTCTTCAACCTGACACCGAGCTTGCGGATACGAGTGTTTATCCAAACGGAACGATTGCCAACACGAACAGAGCCTTACAAATTAAGGAAGTTCGTCGCCTCATTCTTGATGGTATTGACTTTGTCAAATACAACGAACAAAACGAACGTACGGCAGAAGATATTAACCAATATCAACTCAATACGCTAACCCCTCCGGGCTATGTGTTTGATGAAAACGACAAAGACTATATCGAATACTACTATGAAAAGTATGCCGAAGAAAAAGGCCTTGCTGATGCCGATGCCGCTAGAGCCCTCGTTGGCCCACAAACAATTGCTGGTGTTAATTACACGCAAGCGCAAGTGGACGAAATGTTGGCTGATGCTCAAGACGCCGTTGCAAAATACAACGTTTTGAATCCATCTACGCAAATTACTCTTCCAATCGTGGTCGAAAACGCTGGTCTTTCCGGTTATGCTCCGGACCAAAGTTATTATGAAACACTTTGGATTCAAGACTTTAACTACCGTGCTAATGGTGGTGTTGAAGGTACTCCGTTTATCAAATTGATTAACAACCTTAAAGCGACAAGTTCAGTCGCCGCTAGCGCCAACGCCTATGCTGGTTACTACACCCTTAATTCATGGGGCTGGATCGGTGACTATGCTGACCCACTCACTTACTTGAACACCTATACCACCAATGGTGATATGTCGCTATTTACTGGGACCAAAGCCCCGCGCGACAATTACTATCTTGATGGAACCGGTAACCTTCAGTTCCAAGACGATGGTTTACTTACCGAATATGACGAATTAGTCGACACTGCTAAGGAAATTTATAACAGCGATGCGCTTCGCTATGAAGCTTTCGCCGAAGCTGAGTACAAATTGATTAATGATGTTTACATTATCAAACCACACTCAATGAATAGCCAAGGCTGGGCCGTCTCCGTCTCACGTGCGATGGGCTATGAAAACCCAACCGCCTCATACGGTCTTGCCGATTATCGTCTAACTGGGATGTGGGTTCTTGTCGAACCTCCGACTGGCGCCGAACGTCAAGTGGCCAGAGATCTGCAAGCTTCTCTTAAAGCAGCAGCTCTAGCAGCCACCGGCACTTACAACTACGTCGGTTCCGACGAAGAATAAGTAATTACGACCTACACAAATCAGGATCGATGCAAATTGGTCCTGATTTGTTGTCGGTGCATCATGAGTGAAAGGACATCAAATAACTAATGGGAATATATTTAATCGGCTACACACTAATCGCGCTTGCTCTCATTTTTGTGGTGTTTGTCCAGCTCGTAAGTAACCGCCTCATTTTTAAAAACAATATACGGATTCAACAAATCTTTGCCCATCCCTTGCTCACTTACTCAATTCGTAGAATTGGCAGCGCCTTTATCTCCATTCTCTTGGCGGTAACGGCGACCTTTTTCTTAATTCGAGTTAAAAGCGAAGGTATCATGATTTGTAAACAAGCAATTGGCACATGGGATAAACTTGGTGAAAGCTTAAGAGAAATGCAATGTGTCGCTTTAAAGGCGCGTCTCGGAATTACCGAGAACTGGTTTGTTGATTTATTCACGTATTACTACAAAATTTTGCCGTTTCCAAAAACTGTCTGCCAAATGACGGATATCGGTACCATTGTTGGTACTGATACCATTTATACCGTCTCCAATCAAAACTGCCGTAACTTCATTATTGATTTAGGAACAGTTTTCTTTCTTGGCGGAGGTAATAACGGTAAGTTCGTTCTCGACCTTATTTCCGAAAAAATGGTTATCTCCTTCCGCATCGGCATTATCGCCGTTGTTGTCGAATTACTCCTTGGATATCCGATGGGCATAATGATGGCTAAAAATAAAGACGGAGTCTTTGATCGAATTGGCAAAACTTATATTATTACCATCGACGCTATTCCTGGCGTTGCTTATTACTATATTTGGATGGCTCTTTTTGCCGGACTTGGTTTACCAACTATTTACGACGCTGATAATTTCTTATCATTTCTCGCCCCAGCCTTAACAATGGGCTTTACAGGAATGGCCGGTATTGCTTTATGGGTCCGTCGTTTTATGCTTGATGAATTTAACTCCGATTATGTCAAATTTGCTCGCGCTAAAGGGCTTAGCGAAAATCGCATTATGTATACACACATCTTAAGAAACGCTATCGTTCCTCTCGTTCGTTCAATTCCGGCAGCGATTCTTGGCGCTTTACTCGGTACTTTCTACATTGAAAAGATTTACGGCATTGATGGTATTGGTGGTCTACTTGTGACCTCAGAAGCTTCCAATGACTACTTCGTCTTACAAGGTATTATTGTTATTTCGGCTTTGATTTCGATTATTGCTTATTTAGCTGGTGACATTGTCACGGCTGTAGTTGACCCCCGCGTCAGCTTTTCCAAAGAGTAAAGGAGGGAATGGACATGACTAGTAATAATACAGTTAAAAATATTGATTCTACGATTTATCACAATGTCGAAGACCTCTTTACCGTTATCGGCGCGAGCGAAGAAAACATCGAAAAACTTTCGACCGCTCCATATTCTTATTGGCGCGAAACATTTAAACAATTACTGAAAAAGCCTCTTGCGATATTAAGCGTCATTGTCATTTTGCTGATTATTTTCTTTACGATTTTCGGCCCGATGATTAAATCTTACCGCATCAT
>JAEWUY010000106.1 GCA_023396795.1 Bacillota bacterium
ATTCCATGGTGCTCTTAGGCAATTCGATTTGCTCGTAGCTTTCTTGATCCATAAAAACAAGCATATCGCCCGAATCATAAAGATAAGTCATCTTTTTCTTATCGAGACGAACTGGTTCGACGACATAACCACTATTGCGGGATATTTCAAGAATCGCCCCAGTCCGCAAATTTTTGACTTTGACTTTAGCTACCATCTTCCGCATTGCGGTTTTATTAAGCAAAATATCAAGTACCGAATACAAAACACCTTCATCAATAAAGTGATTGCCTGGTCTTAATTCTGTAACATTAATCATATTAAATCCTCCTTTTGCCGCTTGTCATTATAACAAAGTTATCTCGTATTGGGAATGTATTCTTTTCTAAGAAACGTATTGAATTTTAATTCCCTTTCAATTGTCGTGCTTTTCTCGTGTCCCGGATAGACTTTTGTTTCAATTGGCAATTTCTTAAGTTTAGCGAGACTGGCGATGATAGTTCGTGGCGACCCTGTAGGTAAGTCGCTACGGCCGATTGAGCCTCGAAAAAGCGTATCACCTGTGAAGACCATCTTTTCACTGGGCAAGTAGTAAACTACGCTTCCTTGTGTATGGAAAGGCGTATGTATAACGACGATATCTTTATCTAGCAAACGCAAAGACTGACCATCGATAAGACCTTCCGCCTTGACGTTAATAATGACAGGGTCAATCTTATTATCAAGAAACGAACAATTCAAACGAGGATCTGATAAAAAATCAATTTCCATTTCATGCATATATACTTTTGCATTTGGAAAGGCCGTTAGTAACGAGGACAGACCACGAATATGGTCAAAGTGGCCATGCGTTAATAAAATGGCTTCGAGATATAGATTATGCCGAATGAGGAAGTCGCGAATTGATGAGGTTTCTCCATTTCCGGGATCAATAACCACCGCTCTTCCATTTTCGTCATCTAAAACGTAAGTGTTACTAACGTAATCAGATTCATTGAGAATAAAAACAAGCATATTGAAAAAAATAAGGACTAAGCCTTACTTTTTCTCCTTATGAATCGTCTGCTTATTGCATCTTGAGCAATACTTTTTTATTTCACGGCGTTCCGGATGATTTTTCTTATTTTTCGTTCCGATGTAATTTTCTTCGCCGCAAACGGTACATTTTAGGATAATATTGTCACGCATTTTCGTCACCTCTTTTTAAATTCTCATAAATATTAGCACATATAAATAAAGATATCTACACTAAGTTATCGAGTGATATAATTATATAAGTAATTATGCTACCTCGCGAAACGACAAGAAAAATTAGCATCGGTTCGATCACTATTGGCGGTCAAAACCGCGTCTTAATTCAATCGATGTGCAATATCAAAACCGAGAACGTCGCAGCTGTTGTCGCCCAGATTAATCGCGCCCATAAACTCGGGGCCGATTTAATGCGGGTTTCTATTCTTGATGAAGCGGACGCAAAAGCAATTGCAGAAATTAAAAAACACATTTCCATTCCTTTAGTAGCCGACATTCATTTTGATTATCATCTTGCCATTCTTGCTATTGAAAACGGAGTTGATAAGATTCGTCTTAATCCTGGTAATATTGGTTCGGAAGATAAGATATTGGCCGTTATTAAAGCATGCAAACTTCATCATGTCCCAATTCGTATCGGCGTTAATTCGGGATCGCTTGATAAAGACATCGCTAATGATCAGTCACTTTCCTCGGCACAAAAATTAGTTCGTTCCGCTCAAAAACATGTATCTATTCTTGAAAAATATGAATTTTATGACATAGTCATATCTTTAAAAGGATCAAACGTTTTAGAAACGATTGAAGCCTATAATCAAGCCCAAAAGGTTTTTCCTTATCCTCTTCATTTAGGCATTACAGAAGCCGGCCCTAAGGACATCGGCTTGATTCGTAGTGCCGCCGGTTTGGCTCCACTACTAATTTCTGGAATTGGTGATACGATTCGCATTTCTCTAAGTGATGAACCAGAAGAAGAAGTTTTAGCAGCTAAACGCCTTCTCCACGACCTTGATTTATATAAAAACTATCCGACCATTATTTCTTGTCCCACTTGCGGACGAACCCAGGTCGATGTTGTTCCGATGGCTAAGCGTGTACTTCGATACCTCGAAGACCGCCAACTAAACTTAAAAGTGGCTGTTATGGGCTGTGTCGTTAATGGGCCAGGCGAGGCTAAACACGCTGATTATGGTATGGCGGGTGGAAATGGTATCTGGGTTCTTTTTAAAAAGGGTCAAGTTATCAAAACGGTCAAAAATGAAGAAGGTTTTGATTCCTTGGTCGCTGAAATAGAAAAGGATATCTAAATTAGATATCCTATTTTTTAGCTAATAATATAAATTATATTTTTTCAAGCCAACCATCTTCGAAAATCCCAGATTTTAGCATGGCAATTTCCTTTTGATAAGGCGGTTTATTATTGACATAAGGGGTTTCTAAAATCTTTGGAATATTTTCAAGACGCGGATGCTTAATATAGGCATGAATTGTTTGAAAGCCAATTTCCCCATATCCGATATTGGCGTGGCGATCCTTATGGGCCCCCATGACATTTTTGGAATCGTTGACATGAAGACATAATAGATTGTCTAAACCAATAATTTGATCAAAGCGTTCCAGGACGGCATCGACTTCATGAACATTCATACCGGCATCATTAATATGGCAGGTGTCTAAGCATACACCAAGCCGGTTTTTGTGGCGGCTATGATTTAGTAAATGGGCGATTTCTTCGAAGGTCGCTCCGACTTCTGAGCCTTTGCCGGCCATTGTTTCTAAAGCGATACGGACATCAGTACCGTCTTGATCGAGCACTTCGTCGAGAGCAGATACAACTGATGATAAACCATTTTCCACACCCGTTCCTACATGACTTCCAGGATGTAAAACCAAGATACGTGGACCAAAAGCTGCGACGCGTCTTAATTCTTGAATTAAAAAACTCTTGGAAGCTTCATAAACAGCAGGATTATCTTTATTACCAATGTTAATAATATAAGGAGCATGAACGATAATCTTGCTTTCGTCAATTCCAGAAGCTTTGATTAATTCGCGGCCTTCGGCAATCTTTAGTTCGTCAAGTGGTTTACGAATCGAATTTTGAGGAGCTCCAGTATAAAACATAAAAGTATTAGCATTATACGAAAGAGCTTCTTTGACACTCCCAACATAATAATCAGGTCCCGACATCGAGACGTGTGATCC
>JAEWUY010000109.1 GCA_023396795.1 Bacillota bacterium
AAGCGCCAAGATATTGCCAGTTAGTCATATCTTTGGTTCTCCATGAATTAATTGTGGAGACACCAGTAACATAAGAATAATAATAGCCACTATCGGGATTACCTTCTTCATATGGAACATAAATTAACGAGGGGTCCGCACCTTTCATAACATTGATGTTTCCATAGAAAAGAGAAGTATCAAATTCAAATCTATCTTGATCAAAAGATACATATTTTAATTTATTAGGAGATTTAGATGCGCCAGAATCGCAAGCGACAAGCATCGATAATACTAAAGGAACAAATAATAATTTGGAAAGTTTCATATTAATTCACCTCCACAAATTCGGCATATATAGTCACATCTTCACTTGGCATAGCAAACGAAAAGGTTGTAGGTTTCGTGATTGGTGAACGATATAAAGGGGTTGTATTTAGTTTAATTGAATTACCTAAACACATATATCCTTCTTCGGGAGTCACGGTGATATTTACCAAATCAGCATATGATGCTTCTGTTTTATTAACTGAGATGGTTCCATGGCCATAATCGTCAAGAAGATAGATGTGGGAAACAACATGTTTGGTCACCACACTGATATAAATATCTTCAGAAGGCATGGTGAACTCCGCTGATTCAAGAACTTGATTGTTTAATAAGAAATGATCTAATTCATATCCATAATCAAAAACAGCATTAATAAATAGTAAGTCGCCTTCTTGAGCATAATATACTTCTTCATTTCTGCTAACAACTTTCAATTTGGCGTTTTTAATAGAAGTGTCAATGCTAATAAAATGAGCTGGTTTATTAATTAATTCAATGGGCTCGCTTTTTTGACACCCTGTTAAAGAAGCAATGGCTAGAACCGTAACGAAAAGAGGTATTTTTTTATTCATACTATTTCCTCACTTTTAGCACAATTTTCCCAACGTTTTTTCCGCTCAATAATAATTGATGAGCAGTTTCCGCTTCTTCAATAGGGAATACTTTGGAAATATTTACTTTCAAACTTCCGTTTTCAAAATTTGGCCAGAAAGTCTTTTTCAAACCATTAAGCAATAATTGTTTTTCATCATTGGTTTTGTTTCTTAACATCGAACCAACAACATGAAGTCCTTTTGTTAACAATGGTCTAAGGTAGATTTTTGTCTCAATTCCCGCGAGAGTGGAAATAACAACCCAATATCCGCCCTTAGCCATATATTGCAAAGCTTCTCCCATCTCTTCGCCGGATAAGCAATCCATCACCACTTTTACAGGTCTATTTTCTTTTTCGTATCTTGCAAATACTTCAGGAATGCTTTCTTCTTCCTGATTAATAATATAATCGGCATGCAAATGTTTTATTTGTTCTGCCATTTGTTTGTTTTGTACAGATGTAATAACACGGGCGCCAAAGACTTTTGCCATCGGAATTGCGGCGCTAGCAAGACCGCTGGCGCCTGCAGCAATATAACAGATATCACCTTTTTGTATTTTTCCTTCAAAGAAGAGATTTAAATATGATGTTGTATAAACTTCAGGAATAGCGCTAGCTTCTTCAAAAGATAGATTTTTAGGCATTGGTAAAACCAATTGGTAAGGAACCGCTATTTGTTCCGCATAAGCACCACCGCCAACAAGAGCGCATACTTTGTCGCCGACTTTTAAACTGGTTTTTTCTTGGGCTACTTTACCCATTTTAGAAATAACACCAGAAAGTTCTAACCCCATCCAATGTGGCCAGCCAGCTGGAGAAGGATATTTACCATCACGTTGTAATAAATCAGCGCGATTAACGCCAACGCAAACAACATCAATTAAGATTGATTCATCGTTTAAAGTGGGATTGCCCACTTCTTCATAAGACAAAACTTGATTCTTAACCAGCATTGCTTTCATTGCTGATTTCCTCCTTTGGCTGTTTTTTAAAATTTATATTAGAAACAACAATTGCTAAGGTGATTAGGGCAAAAGAAATAAA
This sequence comes from Bacillota bacterium, assembly GCA_023396795.1. Taxonomy (GTDB): domain Bacteria; phylum Bacillota_I; class Bacilli_A; order RFN20; family CAG-826; genus UBA1424. Next base: position 1,949 of record JAEWUY010000109.1, read on the forward strand.
TACTTCATAGCCTAAAGATGTATTTAATTCCGGAATCATTAAAGAAACAAGGAAAGCAAATAATGGTTCAACCATCTTGATAATAAATAGTTTTGATAGCTCTGCTCTATTTATAATAGAATACCATATTCCGTAAGAAATTATTGTGGCTGCAATTATATAGATAAGCAATAATCCGGTTTTTATATTTAACGGAGGCATTTTTCCTCCAAAGGCAAAACCGACGATTGTTAACAATAATCCACCAGTAAACATTGCAACAGAGATGAATATCAACGGATTGGCGTTGCCAGATAATTTTTTATATGACACATTTGCGGTTACCAAACAGAATGAGGCAATAATAATGAACACTTTGTCTAAACTAAAACTAAATTCTTTTAATGACTCGAGATTGATAATAACAATAGATCCAATACCGAGAATGGCGCCGATAATTTTGAAAATAGAGAATTTGTCATCCTTAAAGAACAAAAAACTAAAGCAAATAAAGATGATAACTCCGCATTGTTTGATTAAGGCTGATCTACCACTATCAACGCTTCTTAATCCCAAATATAAGAATGCATAATGAAGAGTAAAAGCGAATAAAGAAACTAGAACCAATGCAAT
>JAEWUY010000121.1 GCA_023396795.1 Bacillota bacterium
GTATACCACCGTCACACAACAATTAAAAAATACTTACTTGGTTTAGGTGTTTCTGAAAAAAATGCCGATCGGGACTGTTGCCTAATCGAGCATGTTTTATCAGAAGAAACGTTTAAGAAAATAGAAAATATCGTTAAACGAAAATAGTCTTAGCAAAGACCTCTTCGGCTTCGAGGAAGTCTTTTGTTTTATCTTCACTTGTTTTAACAAAGCGCGCCACAACCAAATTATCATTGTTTTGCTCGCTTACTTTAATTAACATTTCAACACGGCAAACCAAATTATTTTTCGCTCCATCAATAAGAATGGCTGATTCATTAATAGTGTGGGGAATATCGCTTAGTTTATCAACGACATCGCTATGATCATTGCCTAATTTTAAAGCGATGGCTTTTTGGTTTTTGCTTAGGGCACTAACGCCAATTAGCATTCCGATTTCTAAGTTCCTACCGGTAACGCTTTGTTCACCAAGCAATAATCCAACAACATCATAGTCAATCATCATTGCCCAGGCGCAAATCATCGCATACTTACGATCATTTTTTAAGTAGCAGACGGCATTAGCGCCGGCAAGAAAAGCATGGAGACCCATTTAAAATAATCCTACTTTTTTGAGTCGTCCAATTTAATTAGACTTGTATACAAATCGGGGCGACGATCGCGAAAAACACCCCAAGCGATTCGTTTCTTATCAATTTCCTTTAAATCAAAGTCAGCGGCAGCGACACCTTCTTCTGTCCGCGAAAGTTCTGTCACAACGTTGCCGTTTTCATCGGCAATAAAACTACTGCCATAAAAAGTCATTTGTGAATTTCCATCTTTTTCACAGCCAATACGATTCGAGGCCAAAACAGGAATAATATTCGCGGCGGCATGACCTTTCATTGTGTTTTGCCAATGTTCTTTCGAATCTTTAGGCAAAATAGGTTCAGTTCCAATAGCGGTTGGATACACAATTAGCTGAGCACCCATAAGAGCTAAACTTCTAGCCACTTCTGGAAACCATTGATCCCAGCAAATGCCTACACCAATGCGCCCAAATTTAGTGTTGAAAACTTTAAAGCCCGTATCGCCAGGCGAGAAATAAAACTTTTCTTCATAACACTCACCAGTAGGAATATGCGATTTACGATACAAACCCAAATTGTTTCCGTTGGCGTCAATCATAACAAGGGAATTGAAATGTACGTTGCCGGCCTTTTCAAAAAAGGATAAAGGCAAGACAACATTCAGCTCTTTTGCCAGCTTTTGAAAATGATCTATTGTTTGTGAAGAATTAATTTCTTCGGCTAAATCAAAATATTCATATTTTTCTTTTTGACAAAAGTAAGGGGTCTTAAAAAGTTCGGGTAAAAGAATGATATTTACACCCTTTTCAGCGGCTTTTCGCACCATTTTTTCAGCTTTTGCGAGGTTTTCGTCAATATTCCACGACATAGTAAATTGCGTAATTGCTACTTTCATTGGTTTATTCTCCTTTTATCGCTTCGGGAATTTGCATTGTGATGCAATGAATATTTCCACCGCCTAATAATATTTCACGAGAATTAATTTGCACAATTTTTTTATCAGGATATAACTCCGTAAATTGTTGATAAGCAAGGTCGTCTTCCGGCACTCCAAAGGCCGGCAATATCACAAAGTCTTTTCCTTGATAATAGTTTATGTAAGAAGCCGCTAGACGCATATTGGGTTCGCGCTTTTTGGCGTTAGAACGCGATCCGCGAATGCCGATTGCTTCTTGTCTACTCATATACATCGGCTTTGGTAATCGCACTTTAATTATTGTGAGTGGGTTTCCTTCGGCGTCTGTTTCATTTTTCAAAACTTTATAGGCTTCGCTTGAATATTTGTATTGTGGATCGGTGCGGTCTGTTGTCCAGGCTAAAGCTACAACGCCGGGGCGAACAAAGCAGGCTATATTATCAACGTGTTCACTTGTCTCATCTTGGTATATACCATTTTTGATCCAAATAACCTTGCTAACGCCCAAATTAGTTTTTAGAGTTTCTTCGATCTCTTGCTTATTCATGTGGGGATTACGACCAGGTGAAAGAAGGCAAGCTTCGGTGACAAGACATGTGCCATTTCCATCGACATGAATACTGCCACCTTCTAAGACAAAGTCTTCAATATAATAACTATCAAGGCTCATCTTTTTAGCTAACAAACTCGCAAGCTTATCGTCATCATAATAATTCGAATACAATCCACCTTCTTCGCCTTTCCAGGCATTGAAGCGGAAATCAACGGTTCGAAGTTTTGTGCCTTTTTTTACAAAAAGTGGCGCGTTATCACGAGCCCAGGCATCGTTATATTTTATTTTGAGAATCTCGACATTTTCAATATTTGAAAATTCCCCTGATACAACATCGTAAATAGTTGGGTGAATACCAACAATAACCTTTTCAAATTGGGCAATGGCTCGCACGACATCCTTATATGCTTCACGGGCGGGCTTGCCACCTTGCCGCCATGTATCTTTACGAAATGGTAATAACATAAATGTTGCTTGATGGCTATCGCCTTCAAATGGCATGATGTAGCCATCATTATGAGGCGTAGTGATGCGCTTTGTTGAGTAGTCGCGATATGCTTTTTGATAAGAAGAGAAACGTTTCCATCTGTCCTTATCAACAACATTGACTGTCCCATCGCTATAATCGCTAATCATCGTTATACCAGTCTCTTTATATGTTTTAATTCTTTCGATTAAATCGCTCGTAAAAATTTCTCCAGGAATAATTAAGGGAATGCCCGGCGGGTAAATCATAATTGATTCTTTAGATATTTCGTTGGCGGCATCAAAAATCGAGATGCGTTTGCTTGGAGCATAAAAAGCAGAACGTGGTCTAACTAATAAGAATGGGAAATTAACACTGAAGCTATGGCGGGGATATGTCATTCTCCGTTTATAATGATTGCGACTAATGTCTTTTAAAGCCGCGAACAAGCGTTTTAAGTGCTCTTTTTTAGTGCCAATCGCCAAAATGCCAAGAACAACATAAGTTTCGGCCAATTCGACTTGAATTTGGTACTTCTCCTTTAGGAGATAATATAAATCGAAACCACTTAAATCGAGATGATCGAGTTCCAAAACAAGTTTTGTTTCGTCATAGTCATAACATCCTTTTTGTAAAAAATGTTCGCGACCACGAGGAATAAAACCTTTAATTTTTGCAATTTGCTCACGAGCAAAGGCAGAAAGAGCCAATATCTCATCCATCATGGCTTGCCCTTTGGTGGCGGCATAATGACGGGCGGCATCAAGGCTGGCAATTAAGATATTTGATGGCGAAGTAGTATTAATAATGCCTAATGATTTCGACACTTCATACGGCGCGACACGATCGCCTTTTAGTAATAAAACGCTAGATTGAGTTAAAGAACCCCCGGTTTTATGAAAGGAAACGCTCGCCAAATCAGCACCAGCTTTCATCGCTGAAATAGGACCGTTTTCACTAAAATAATAGTGGGCTCCGTGCGCCTCATCAACTAGTACAACCATATTGTGAGCATGAGCAAAAGTCGTAATTTCTTTTAAGTCAGCGATTGCGCCAAAATATGTTGGATTAATAACCAATAAGGCTTTAGCGCTGGGATAGCGAAGAATCGCCCGTTTATAATCGGCAACACTCGGTTGATTGGCGATTTCTAATTGCCGATCAATTTTCGGCATAACATAAATCGGAATTGAACCGGATAAGACTAAGGCACTAATAATCGATTTATGAACATTACGAGGAAGAATGATTTTGTCTTTGGCTTTACAAACCGACATAATCATGGCGATGATTCCGCTAGTTGTGCCATTAACTAAAAAGAAGCTTTGGTCAGCGCCAGTAAAATCTGCCATTAACTCTTGGGCTTGTTGAATAACACCAGTTGGGTGTTGCAAAGAATCAAGGCCGATTGGAGCATTAACATCGCTGCGAAAAGTTTTGCCACCGATAAAGTCTTTGAGACGATTCTCGACATTTCCCATATGATGACCAGGGACATCAAAGGGCGATATTTTTTCATTAACGTATTTAATTAAGGCATCCAGAAATGGTGTTTGATTTTGATCTAATTTCATAGCACATAAATCTTATATTATTCGTGAAATAGTCGCAACAAAAACTAATTTTCAAAGAAAATTATAACAACGAAGTAAAAATCAAGATTCAAAGTCTCTTAAAAAGAATTCGACCATCGCTTCATTAGTCCGTTTTCCTTCTTCGCTATCAGGAAAAACAAGGTTATAAACATGGCGTACTTTTACTTTTAATGTCGGTTCAAATTCATAGCGGTGAACAAGACCTTGGCGCATTAATTCATCGCGAAGCATGAAGCTGTGCTTTTTAAGAAAATCATTATGACAGCTTGAAACAAAGATTGGATCTGGTTTGACTTTTTTAAGATAGTAAGCGGGATTGTTCATCTTCAAAAACTCAGGATCTAGATAACGATTAGAAAACAAATATGGCATAGCGCTTTTATGAATAACGCTTTTAGCGTATTCAACGACTTCCTCAAAGTCATATACACCGCAATTCGTTGCCACAGCTTTAATTTTGATATTGGGGATGGATTTTAATTGATAGTATTTTTGGGCTTCAAGTGATTTAAAAACTAAATCCGTTAATAAGGCGAGGTGGCCCCCGGCCGAATCGCCCAATAAGATAAAGTTATCAAACGATAGTTCATATTTTTGTTTATTTTTGACGATAAAGTTTATGGCGGCAAAAATATCAAGAACCTGTTCATAAATGGAAGTGTCATCTTTAACTAATGTGTAATTGATGGAGACAACCGAAAATCCTTTAGCCACCATATAAGAATTAAATATATAATTTAAACCCTTGTAGCCAAAGGCATAAGATCCGCCATGAATATCAAAAATTAAATGGTTATTACTCTGTCCAACAGGATGATAAATATCTAGTAAGTGCTCTTTAACGCCATCGGAACAATAGGCAACATCAGTCCAACCTCTCATCTCGGTAAAGGGCTGCATTTTACGAATTCGTTTTGCCTCATAGATGTCCAGAGTTCGTTTGAAAATACGAAGTGATGGTCGAAATATAAACATAATCTCACCTCCGTTAATAAATAAGTAAAAATTGTCAAAAAGGATTAGGAATGGTTTTTCACAATCGTTTTATTTTCGCTCGCGAATGGTTTCAGCGATAAAATTAGCAAGCCCCTTTGGAACATACGGGGAAATATCGGCATTAAACAAAGCTAGTTCTTTAATGTAGGAAGCGGAGATAAAAAGGTTGTCGCTTGAAGGAAACATAATCATTGTTTCAATATTTGGATCACTAGTGTGATTAAATTGGTACATTGTGATTTCATTTAGATAGTCGTTGACGTTTCTAACTCCACGAATAATGACCGCTTCTCCTTTGGAGCGCACATAATCCACAAGAATTAAATCGCTTTTTTCGACCGTAACATTATTAAGGTGTGCCGTTGCTTTTTTAATCATTTCAACTCTTTCGTCAGCAGTGAATATGTAGCGTTTGTTTGGATTAACAGCCACAACAACAAAAACGCTTTCGAAAAGCTTGGCAACTCTTTCAATAATATCGATGTGTCCGTTCGATAAGGGATCAAAGGAACCAGGATAAATTGCTTTCTTAATCATATTTTAATAGTATCACATTTATGTGACAGGACAACAAATCTATGATTATTTTGAAGGCTTGTTATTAGTTTTAGATTGTATTTATATCAAATGTTCTCATTTTTCATTTATGTTACAAATAATTGTCAGTAAACGGCGCTCAAGATGCGTATTTTATACTAAATATAAATTGTTTATTGCATAATACAATTAGGAGGTGTACTTATGAAGAAAACCATTTACTACATCACTGGTGCAACCGGTCACCTCGGACGAACCATTGTCAACATGTTACTACCGCTTAAAAAAACAATCGTCGCTTTTGTTTTGCCGAAAGATAAAAAGCGCCTTTTCAATAAGCACGAAAGTGAACAACTATATTTCGTTGAAGGCGACATAACCCATTATGACGATGTTGCATCCTTTTTAAATTTCAAGGCCGAAGAGACATCACAAATCGTCATTCACTGTGCTGGAATTATCACTGTCGAAAAATCATTCAACCAGTTTGTTTATGATGTCAATGTCGGAGGGACTAAAAATATCGTTGACGCATCATTAAAACGAAAGGTTGAAAAATTCATTTATGTTTCTAGTGTTCACGCCTTAAAAGAACTTCCCAAAAAACAAATAATTACTGAACAAGAAACTTTCGATCCGAATCTAGTCAATGGCTTCTACGCTAAAACAAAAGCTGAATCCAGTCAGTATGTTCTTGATGCTTGCAAAAAAGGCCTTAATGGCGTTGTTGTCCATCCTTCTGCCATCATCGGACCCAACGATGAGATGAACGGTCATTTTACCTCGGTGTTAAAAAACTTTCTTGATGGCTCGTTAACTTCAGTAGTAAAGGGCGGATACAATATTGTTGATGTCCGCGATGTCGCTAACGGAATCATTAAAGCAACAGAAAAAGGACAGCCTGGAAAATGTTATTTGCTCTCTGGGGAATAT
>JAEWUY010000049.1 GCA_023396795.1 Bacillota bacterium
GACTACACCAATGAAGTTTTAAAATATCTTGAAAATAAGCGCTTTGCAGTCAATGTTATTTCGAAAAGTGGCACGACAACGGAGACATCAATTGCTTTTCGTTTGCTCCGTGATTTACTCCACCGGAAAGTTGGTCAAGACAAAGCTCGTAAAGCCATTTTTGCTACAACTGATAAAAGTAACGGTGCCCTCCGCGATCTCAGCCTCAAAGAAGGGTATCGTACCTTTGTCCTTCCATCAAATATTGGCGGGCGCTTTTCGGTATTAACGGCTGTTGGTTTATTTCCAATCGCCTGTGCAGGAATTGATATTCGCCAACTTATGAAGGGGGCGCTTGAAGCTCGACAATTGTACGCAAATCCCGATTTAATAAATAACGAGTGTTATAAGTATGCTGTTGCTCGTGATTTTTTATATCGCAATGACAAAAAAGTTGAATTATTCGTCGTCTATGAACCTCGTCTTATGCAACTAGGGGAATGGTTAAAACAACTTTTTGGCGAATCAGAAGGTAAAAAACATCTTGGCTTATTTCCTGCTTCTGTCTCTTTTTCAACCGATCTCCATAGTCTTGGCCAATTTGTTCAAGATGGATCGCCAATTTTGTTTGAAACGGTTTTATTTGCGGAAAAAGCCAATAATGAAGTTATCATTCCCGAAGATTCTGCCAATTTAGATGGGCTAAATTATTTGGCAGGCAAATCACTTAGTTATGTTAATGAAAAAGCTTTTCTAGGCACTTTGGATGCCCATGTCAAAACAGGAAAAGTTGACAATATCGTCATTTCTATTTCAGACATTAGCGCTTTCTCAATCGGCCATTTATTTTATTTTTTCGAAAGAGCTTGTGCTATGTCAGCCTATCTTTTGGGGGTAAATCCCTTTGATCAGCCAGGGGTTGAAATCTATAAAACGAACATGTTTCGGCTCTTAGGAAAGAAAGGTTATTAAGTTAAATAAACACCACTTTGTGGTGTTTTTTCTTACTTTATTCCTCGATTTTGCGTCAGAAATTTCTGTTGACTTGCAATATATCAAATGATATATTAGTTAAGCACGCTTATATGGTGTTTAGTGGATGTTTAGCTCAGTTGGGAGAGCATCGCCTTTACACGGCGGAGGTCGGGGGTTCAAGCCCCTCAACATCCACCAGAATATAATCGTCAGGCCAATGGAGGAATAGCGAAGTGGCCAAACGCAGCTGACTGTAAATCAGTTCCCAAAGGGTTCGGTGGTTCAAATCCGCCTTCCTCCACCATCAACTTGGGGTGTAGCCAAGTGGTAAGGCAACAGACTTTGACTCTGTCATCTCGCTAGTTCGATCCTAGCCACCCCAGCCACACACCTCTCTCCCGTTAGCTCAGTTGGTAGAGCACTTGACTTTTAATCAAGGGGTCGGACGTTCGAATCGTCTACGGGAGACCATTCTTAATTTAAATGCCCAGGTGGCGAAACAGGTAGACGCACAGGACTTAAAATCCTGCGGGAGATGATCCCGTACCGGTTCAAGTCCGGTCCCGGGCACCAAATAGCAAAATTCGAGACTTGTTATTTTCCATAACGGTCTCGATTTTTCTTTTTTCATTTAAGATAAATGAGGTTGAAAGCAACAAAGTTAAATTATATAATTTTTAAAGAATACACATCAAAGGAGGACCTTCATGAGTTTGCTTAAAAAATATGGCCCCTATGTATCGATTGGCTTAATTGTTATGGCGTTAGGCTTCTTGTTTTTACCATATGTCAGAACTGGTTTTAACAATGAGTACTTCGCGATTGGTTACACTGCTATTTTTAATATTAAGGACAGCGGTATACCTTCAACCGTTACGAGCAAGGGCGGGCCTTCAGTGCTTCTAATTATTGCCTTTGTTTTAATGATTATCGCTGGCGGTGGTTTATTATTTTATCGTAAAGACATTGTCATAGCCCTTGTTGCTGGAATCACGATTTCAGCATCGGGCTTAATCTTCTTCTTAGGACAATTAATTATATTTATCAATCTCCGTGGCGCCGCCATTAGTGGAACATTTGGATTATATCTTGTTGCTAGTCTCGTTAGTATTTCTGGCATCGTCAGCCTTTTAGCGGGTTTAGCGTATCTAAAAGATAATCGTCAAATATCTGCTGGCAAAAGCTATTCTTACATACGTAAGTAGTAGGATTTTAGTTTTATATAAAAATCGCTAAATTAGCGATTTTTTATTTATAAATGATAGTTGGCTTGAATTTCTTTTCTTTACGACGATAAGATTTTACACTGTGAATTTTCGTCGAATTTAAAGTGTTTAGTCCGTGACTCGTGATTTTAAGATATTTGGTGTTGCTATTATCTTCAAAAACATAGGTTAGATATCCGCGGCGATATAAGCTCGTTACGAGCGCACTGAGCTTACGGCCCCGATAAGAAAGAAGAGTGGCAAAAGTCGATATTTCAATAAAGGCTTTTGTTTCCTGATCATTAACGCCGTTAATAATCTTTGCAACGCCATCAACAGAAGGAAAAGCGTTCCGAGAATTAAGATCAGCCACAGTTTGTAAAATTTTTAATTGTGTGATCGAAAGAGAAAAGGTACGAACCATATTTTTCATACCTACAATTATCAAGTCTTTTTTTGCTTATGTCTATGACAAAAACAGATTACCTTTGGTATTCTTTTTTGAAAATCACTCATTTAAGCACTAATGAATGGAATTTGGATTATAGCTTTGTCCTGTAGTAAGAAGCGCCCAAACAGTTCGCAAAATCTTCCTGGCCGTATGTG
>JAEWUY010000024.1 GCA_023396795.1 Bacillota bacterium
TTTGATTAAACTAGCAGCTTTTGTGTCGTCCTTAGGCCGAATAAATTCCACCGCCCCTATCGCAATAGTGCCCACCCCATTTAGCGAAGCGGCCGCGAACTTTTTGTCGCTAGAAAATGGTAAGTTATGACTTATGGAAAAACCGCCATCTTGACCCACTTCTTTTAAAATAGCTTGTGCCGTATGGTTGTTATCTTGTGTTGACAAAAGAAGGCTAGATAAATACTTATAAATCTCCACTTTGCTTGCTCCGTTGAGGGGCATAATTTCTTTTACATCCATGTTGCCATCAGTTAGTGTACCGGTCTTGTCTAGGCAAAGCATATCGACACGGGCCAATGTTTCAATCGAATATAACTCTTGAACGAGCATGCGACGATAGGCTAAACGTAAAACGCCAACAGCAAGCGTCATTGAAGTCAATAAATACATCCCTGAGGGAATCATGGCCACTAGCGATCCGGCAATACTACCGATAGTGGTTTTAAAACTATTCGAATCTGCAAACCCACCTTTTAGCGAATAAGTCACTACATAGGCAACGCCAAAAAAAATAACAATCGCTCCGATATAGCGAAACAATAAGTGCATTGATTTTAAAATTTCCGACTTTGGGCGCTTAAATTGTTTAGCTTGGTTTTGTAATTGCTCAGCATAATTTGCTCGGCCAACTGCGATCGCCCGAACACGAGCTGTTCCGCTTGTGACAAACGATCCCGAGAGAACCTTGGAGTTAATGGTTTTATCAACCGGTGCAGATTCACCAGTTAAAAGAGATTCATTAACGGTGATTCGCCCTTCAACAACTTCGGCATCAATACTAATTTGATCACCGGCTTTCAAAATTAGAATGTCGCTCAGCACAAGGTCTTGAACATCGATATCGTTTATTAAACCGTTCCGCACAACGGTGGCTTTGGGATTAGTGATAAGTCGAAGCTTATCAACCATCTTTCGAGCGCGAATATCTTGAACTAAACCAATCGTAATGTTGGCAAAAAGGACAAATAAAAAGAACAAACCACTATATTGTTCGGCTATAAACATCAAAACGCCGATCGCAATGAGGAGCAAATTGAAAAGACTAATCAGATTAGAAAAAATAATTTCGGCATATGATTTAGTAACGTGTTTGCGTGTTTTATTAACTAAACCTTCTTTTTTACGAATTTCGATTTCCGCATTGGAAAGCCCGTTATTAATGTCGCAATTAAACGGGGCGGCATTTTCGATAAGTTCCTTAATTTGGGCGGTTTTTTTCATATTCATTGTTTCGATTATTAAAAAATTAAGTACTCGCTAACACGCATTGTGTACGCTTGTGAAAGACTAATACAAATTTAATCAAAAAAACTTGAATATACAAGTTTTTCTCAAAAGAATTTCAATTGTTATAAATTAGGAGTTTGATTTGAAAAAGTAAAATCTTCAGGATCAAGTAGCGTACCACTAAAGGCGGCGACTGTTTCCACGTCATATTCAGCGATTAATTCGGTATAAGTGCGATAAACATCAACTTCACTAACGACTTCATATGTCCCTTGAAAATTTCCAACTTTTTTAATCATCCCATCAACAATTAACACGGAATGAACGACTCTTTCCCCGAGCGTTACGCCACTAGGAGCATACGAACCAGTCAATCTCAGTTCAAGGCTGACACTCGTATTCAAAGTGGCATTACTTTCAACAACGCCTTCCCCGTTACTAACAAATTTGTTAGCAGTAAAAGTCAGCGTCGAGAATAGTTCGCTATCTTCATATTCAGTATATTTATTTTCTAAATCAAGGGCTATGGCTTGACCATTAACGAGATATAATTCTCGAATATAGTCTTCTGTTCCATACACTCTCTCAATGGCAATATCGTTTTCGGTTGACGGGAAGTCATAAATTTCGTAATAACGAGAAATAGCCGGACAAAATCCGTTTCTAAAAACTTGATAATCAGCTACTAAATTATTAGTCACCTCAAGACTAGTTTCTTCATCGTAAAAATTTTCGTTTAAAGTGTATTCGCCAATTAAAATTTTCTCAGGATCGTGACGTGTAACGCTTTTTTCATAGATGCCTGTAAAATCGCGGTCATCATCAAGAGTATCAAGAGTATCATAGTCGACAACTTCGTTGAGAGTGTAATTAACGGTGTTGGCGTATCCGTCATTCTCCCCCAAGATATCTAAAATAGCATCGCGATTTTCGTTGGTTTGTACTCCAAGATCTAATTCTTCAATCGCTTCGCTTAAAGTTGTGTCGTTTGCAAAGACAAAAAAAGACGAATCGTCTTCGCAAAAGGGATAGTCGGTTGTTATATCCGAAGCTGAAGAGGTATCGGTTGCGCCATTACATCCCACTAGAAAAAAAGCGGAAAGAGTAATAATGCTAATTAGGGATTTGTTTTTCATATAATTAATGAAAAGCCTCACTTTTCTATTAACAAGTATAAGTGAATTTTAGGACGATTTGTATATTTCTTCTATATATTTGCTTATTTTTAACGTTTGCTTCTAAAGAAATCACTTACAATTTGCCCACATTCACTCGCGAGAATTCCCCCAATAATAATAGGTTTATGATTAAGGTTTTTCTGTTCAAAAAGGTTGTAAGAACTGCCTAGGGCTCCGCCTTTGATATCT
>JAEWUY010000081.1 GCA_023396795.1 Bacillota bacterium
CGCACACAGGGGTAGTATATAAAACGTTGGCGTCTGCGTTGACATGCGAGGTTGCCGATACACCCACAGGCGTTGTCATGAATGGGTATCGGGTAATTCGCACTGAGCAAGATTCCACAGCCTGGAAACACAAGGAGGAAAGTTCATGGCTAAAACCAAAGTAATTAGGGTTCGCCTCAAAGCTTACGATCACAAGATTCTTGATCTAAGCGTCGGGAAAATTCTCGAAGCGGCGAATAAGACGGGTGCTGGTGTCGTTGGCCCCATTCCGCTCCCTACGGAAAAACAAGTCTTCACGATTTTACGCGCTGTTCACAAGTACAAAGATGCTCGCGAACAATTCGAAATCAGGACACACAAACGACTAATCGATATTACTAACCCCACCAAGGAAACAGTCGACACCTTACGTCGTCTGGACTTGCCAAGCGGTGTGGATATCGACATCAAATTATAAAGGAGGTAAGACTGATGAAATCAATCATTGGACGTAAAATGGGCATGACGCAAGTCTTCGCTGAAGACGGCACCATGTACGCAGTCACCGTCATTGAAGTCTTACCAAACGTCGTTACCCAAGTTAAGACAGCCGACAATGATGGCTATAGTGCTGTGCAAGTCGGATACGAAGATTTACGTGAATCTCGTGCTAACAAATGTGAAAAAGGACACTTTGCGAAAGCTAATGTCACTCCTAAAAAGCATTTGGCTGAACTTAAAGGTGACGAATTGGCTAGTTACAAAGTCGGAGACACAATCGCCGTCGATTTATTCAAGGCTGGCGAAATTGTTGATGTCATTGGCGTGACAAAGGGCAGAGGCTTCCTCGGCTCAATTCAACGCTATGGACATAAAATTGGACCGAAAGGTCATGGTTCGGGATATCACAGAGGAGTTGGTTCGATGGCAATGAATGGCCGTCCTAACAACCGCGTTATTCCTGGCAAAAAGATGGCTGGTCATCACGGTAATAGTGGTTCCACGATTCTTAATCTCTTGGTTGTCAAAGTTGATGCCGAGAAAAATTACATTCTAGTTAAAGGATCAGTACCTGGTCCGAAGAAAGCCCTCGTCACGATTCGGAGCGCCGTCAAAGTTCAACTCGGCGAAAAGCAATTCGTCAAAGATCTTGTTAATCTCAAACCTGATGTTAACAAAGTTAATGAAGAAGTTGCTCCCGTCGCGGCTGAAGCGAAAGGAGAATAATCATGGCTGAAATTAAAAAAGTCAGTGTCCCAGTTTACAATCAACTTGGCGAAAAAATCTCCACCGTCTCCCTTAAAGGCGAAGTCTTCGGTGTCGAAGTCAACAAAACTGTCATGTTTGATGCCGTTAACGTCTATCGCGCTAACATGCGACAAACAACTTCTAAAACAAAAAAACGTGATGAAGTATCTGGCGGTGGCAAAAAACCCTGGCGTCAAAAGGGTACAGGTCGGGCTCGGGCCGGTAGTTCCCGTTCCCCAATTTGGGTTGGAGGCGGTGTCGTCTTTGGTCCAACTGGCGATCAAAACTACAAAATTCAACAAAACAAAAAAGAACATCGTCTCGCTCTTAAATCAGCTCTTACTCTGCGTGTCAAAGACGGACTTAAAATCGTTGATACCCTAGAGTTAAAAGATACAAAAACTAAGGCTTTTGTCGAAATACTCACGGCCTTAAAAGTTGAAGGTCGCATTATGGTCATCTTACCGGAAATTGAAGACAATGTCGCTCTCAGCGCTCGCAATCTCGCAAACGTTACAGTGACCACGCCTAATAACGTGTCCGTCTACGATCTCCTTAATCATCAAGCGGTGATTATGAGTAAAGCGGCCGTTAAAGCTCTTGAGGAGGTACTCATCTAATGGCTGCCAAGAAAAAAACTGAAGTCAAGAAAGTCGAAAGCCGCTTTGCGAAAGCGACAATTCAAGACTTTGAGACAATCCTCCGTCCGGTTATCACTGAAAAGACGATGGCCTTGATGCAGGAAAAAAACCAAGCAACCTTTGAAGTTGCCCCCAACGCTAATCGCACACAAGTCAAGTTAGCCTTCGAACGTGTGTTCGGAGTCAAAGCCACGGAAGTTCGTGTTCTGAACGTCCTTCCCAAAAATACCCGTCGGGGAGGCCGCTATGAAGGCAAAATCTCCGGGTATAAGAAAGCGGTCGTTACTGTCGCCGAAGGCGAAGCTCTCGACCTCTTCAAGGAATAGCCCACTGGGCTCATTATAGGAGAAATTAAATGTCAATCAGAAGTTATAAACCGACGACCCCGAGTCGTCGTGCCATGACAAACTCGACGTTTGAAGAAATCACAAAAAGCACTCCTGAAAAAAGTCTGCTCGTCAAATTGACGAAGACCGGCGGAAGAAATAACCAAGGTGTTATTACCACTCGCCACATCGGCGGCGGCCATAAACGGAGATACCGCCTAATCGATTTCAAGAGAAACAAAGATGATATCGTCGCCATTGTCAAAGCCGTCGAATACGATCCGAACCGTAATGCCAACATTTGTCTCGTCAGTTATCTAGACGGCGAGAAAAGATACATTCTGGCTCCTAAAGACCTCGCAGTCGGAAGCCGCATTGTCTCCTCGAGCGTCGCTGATATTCAAATCGGTAACGCCATGGAAATTGGCAATATACCTGAAGGTACCATCGTTCATAACGTGGAACTAAGTCCCGGCAAGGGCGGACAGCTCTGTCGCGCTGCGGGTACGAGCGCTCAAATCCTTGGTAAAGAAGGAAAATACGTCATTGTCCGTTTAGCCAGTGGCGAAATGCGTAAAATCTTACAAACATGTCGCGCCACCATCGGTAGCGTTGGCAACGAAGACTACAGCCTCATTAATAAAGGCAAAGCCGGCAAAAATCGCTGGTATGGAATGCGCCCAACTGTTCGTGGTTCGGTTATGAACCCGGTCGACCACCCACATGGTGGTGGTGAAGGTAAATCACCAGTTGGTCGTGATGCCCCAAGAACCCCATGGGGAAAACGCGCTCTCGGCGTCAAAACGAGAAAAACCAAGAAAGCTTCCACGCGACTCATCGTCAGACGTCGGAATGCTAAATAGAAGCGAAAGGAGTAATCGAATATGGCACGTAGTTTGAAAAAAGGACCGTTCTGCGACGATCACCTCATGAATAAGGTGAAAAAGCTTAACGCCGCCAATCGGAAAGAAATTATTAAGACGTGGTCACGTCGTAGTACAATCTTCCCAGAATTCATTGAACACACTTTCGCCGTCTATAACGGCCGCGAACACATCACGGTTTATGTTACCGAAGATATGGTTGGACACAAACTCGGTGAGTTTGCCCCGACTAGAACATATCGTGGTCACACTGGCCACACAGCCGAAGACAAAGCAGCCTCGGCTGCTAAATAAGGAGGACCTATGGCAGAAAAGAAACCAACTTCTCGCAAAAAGCCGGTTGCAAAGCCCGCTAAAGTCGAGGAAAAACCAGCAGCTCCAGCCAAACCACAAGTTACTGAAGCCAAAGCTGTTGCCTATGATGTCCGCCTGACTCCTCGCAAAGCTCGCATGGTCATTGATACAGTGCGCGGCAAAGACCTCAACGTTGCTCTTGGCATTCTTGCTAACGTCAATCGTTCAGCCTCACCAGCCGTCGCCAAAGTCATTAAAAGTGCTGCAGCTAATGCCATTAATAACTTCGGTATGGAAGAAAGCAAACTTTACATTCACACCATCTATGCTAATGATGGACTTAAAATGAAAAGATTTATGCCTCGCGCCAAAGGTTCATCGTCAGGCATTGTCAAACGGACTTGTCACATATATGTGACGGTCAAGAGCAGATAGGAGCAACACATGGGACAAAAAGTTAATCCAGTCGGACTACGTATTGGCATCAACAAGGATTGGAATTCTCGTTGGTATGCTGATCGTCAAGAATATGCCGCCTTTCTAGGCGAGGATATGATTATCCGCAAATATCTCGAATTAAATCTCAAAGCCGCTCTGCTCTCACATATTGAAATTGAAAGAGCTAAAACCGATAAAGGTCATACGGTCAACATTCTCTGCTTTGTCGCTCGTCCAGGCGTTGTTATTGGACAAGACGGAGCTAATATCAATCGCATCAAAAAAGAACTCGGCAAGAAAATTAAAACCGCTAATGTTCGCATTGATATCGTGGAAGTTAAAAATCCTGATCTCGACGCCAACCTCGTCGCGCAATGGATTGCTTCCGAACTTGAAAATCGCGCTTCGTTTAGAACCGCGCAGAAAAAAGCCATTCAAAAAGTCCGCAAAGCTGGTGGCAAAGGTATTAAAACTGAAGTCTCTGGCCGTTTAGGCGGTAACGACATCGCTCGTAGCGAAGGATATAAAGAAGGTGTCATCCCTCTTCATACGTTACGTAGTGATATAGACTATGCGCACACGGAAGCGCACACCACTTACGGTCGTCTCGGCGTTAAAGTCTGGATTTGCCGTGGTGAGATTCTTCCTGAAGAGAAGAAAACGCAAACGGAAGGAGAGTAACATCGATGCTACAACCGAAAAGAGTCAAATATCGGCGTCCACACGGAATTAGCTACGAAGGTAAATCAAAGGCCGGTAACGAAATCGCCTTTGGTGAATTTGGTCTCCAAGCCGTGACAGGCGGGTGGATCAACGATCGTCAGATTGAATCTGCTCGTATCGTGCTAAGCCGTTATACGCAAAGAGCTGGAAAAGTATGGATTCGTATCTTCCCACATCTAGCCAAAACCAAAAAACCAGCCGAAGTCCGTATGGGTTCCGGTAAAGGTAATCCTGAAACATGGGTTGCTGTCGTCAAAACAAACCGCATCATGTTTGAAATCGGTGGTGTTGATGAGAAAGAAGCGCGCGAAGCTCTTCGTCTCGCAGCATATAAACTGCCAATCAAATGTAAGGTCATAGCAAAGGAAGCGAAAGGTGAGTAATTATGAAAATTAGCGAACTACGCGAAATGAGCAATGAAGAATTAAACGAAAAAGTTTATTCGCTCAAAGAACAATTATTCAATCTTCGCCGCAAAAAAGCCGTTGGCCAATTAGAGCACGGCGAAGAAGTGCGCAGAGTCCGTAAGGACATTGCCAAAGTCTACACCATTCAACGCGAACGCGAATTAGGAATTAAATAAGGAGGAACCGAAACATGGAAAATAGAGTATCACGTCCAACTTTCACCGGTGTCGTCATCAGTGACAAAATGGATAAAACAATTGTTGTTTTGGTTCAAACCCATAAGAAGCACGCTAAATACATCAAACGCGTTAAATACGGTAAAAAGTATTATGCTCACGATGAAAATAACGAAGCCAAGGTTGGTGACAATGTCACAATCATGGGTTGTCGTCGTTTAAGTGCTACTAAGCGTTATCGTTTAGTTAGTATTGATATCAAAGCCGTTGAATCAATCAAAGCTGCTGCAGCTGAACTTCTTTTAGAAGAAAACGAAGGCAGTAACCAAGTCGAAAAGGAAGCCGAAGCCGCCCCTGAAGTGGCGAAAGCGGAATAGGAGCGAAGAATATGGTTCAAAATGAAACAAATCTCATCGTTGCCGATAATTCCGGGGCTAAAAGCGTCCGTATCTTCCGTCTGTATGGCGGTGGTAATCGCAAGTCCTCATCGATTGGCGACATCGTCTTGTGTGCTGTCAAAAGTGCCATCCCGAATGGGAAAGTAAAAAAAGGCGACATCGTTCGTGGCGTCATTGTCAGAACAAAGTATCCAATAAATCGGGCCGATGGTTCAACCATTAGCTTCGATGATAATGCCATCGTCCTCGTCAACGAAGACGGCGCCCCACTTGGAACTCGCGTTTTTGGTCCTGTGGCCCGCGAGCTACGTGAAAAGGGTGAAGGATTCATGAAAATCGTCTCCTTGGCTCCCGAAGTATTATAAGGAGTGAACACCATGAGAATTAAAAAAGGTGATAAAGTCATCGTCATCTCCGGAGGCGATAAAGGAAAAGAAGGCATCGTTCAAGCTGTCTTTCCAAAAACGCATAAGGTCGTTGTCGAAGGCGTCAACGTTCACAAAAAGCATCGTAAGCCGACACAAAAAACGCCCGAAGGGTCCATCGTTGAAATATATGTCCCCATCGACGTCTCGAATGTCGCTCTCATCGATCCCAAAACAAAAAAAGCCACACGCGTGACCTATAAAGTAGAAAAGGACAAAAAAGTCCGGATCGCTAAGGCCAGCGGTGTCAAACTTGATTAAAGGAGGTAGCTAAGTATGGAAGAAGAAAAGAAATCTGTAGCCCCAAAAGCTACCACAACCAAAAAAGCGACTGCTTCAAAACCAGCCGCAAAAAAACCTGCTGTCAAAGCGGAAGCCAAGCCAGCTGTTGTTCAAGAAGAAAAAGTCGCTCAAGAAGCTAAACCAGCCGCGGTCAATGAACCCAAGGTTGTTAAAGAAGAAAAAGCGGCAAAGGTTGAAACTAAGAAAGCTCCAAAAGAACCTTCAGTAGTAGAAACAAAAAAAGAGGCCCCTAAAGCCCCGGCTAAAGTTAAAGTCGTTCACCGTCTTAAAGACAAGTATCAGCAAGTTGTTCTTCCTAAATTGATGGCCAAATACAATTACACCTCAGTTATGGAAACCCCGCGCTTAGAAAAAATCGTTGTTAACGTCGGTGTCGGTGATGCTATCATCAACGCCAAAGTTCTTGATGATTCCGTTCGTGAATTGCGGGAAATTGCTGGTCAACAACCAGTTATTACTAAAGCCAAAAAATCAATCGCTAACTTCAAATTAAGAGAAGGACAATCGATTGGTTGCAAAGTCACTTTACGTGGCTTGAGAATGTACGACTTCCTCGATAAACTCGTTTCTATCGCTTTGCCCCGCGTCCGCGACTTTCGTGGCGTGAGCCGCAATGCTTTCGATGGTCATGGTAACTATACCTTGGGCGTCAAAGAGCAATTGATCTTCCCCGAAATCGATTACGATAAGGTTAACAAGATTCGCGGTATGGATATCGTAATTGTTACCACGGCGCGTAACGATGATGAAGCGTTTACGTTACTTACGGAACTGGGAATGCCGTTCCGCAAATAAAAGGAGGATGTAACATGGCAAAAACAAGTCAAAAGGTCCGCTGGGCGCGACCACAAAAATTCAAGGTCCGCGAATACACCCGTTGTGTCCGTTGCGGTCGTCCTCACGCTGTTTATTCAAAATTCAAATTATGCCGTATTTGCCTGCGCGAATTAGCCTATAAAGGCGAAATCCCAGGTCTTAAGAAGTCAAGCTGGTAAAGGAGGAAAGAAACATGATGACAGATCCAATTGCAGCGATGCTTACGACAATTCGTAATGCTAATCAGCTGCGCTACGATAGTGTTACCGTTCCTTCAAGCAAAATGAAGGTTGAAATTGCTAAAATTTTGCTCGAAGAAGGTTTTATCCTCGACTACAAAGTCAACGGCGATAAGAAAAAAGAATTAACACTTACATTAAAATATTCCGCGAGCAAAGAACGTGTCATTTCCGGTTTGAAACGTATTTCCAAACCTGGTCTTCGCGTCACTGTTGGCGGCGACAAATTGCCCCGTGTCTTAAGAGGACTTGGCATCGCAATTATTTCAACGAGTAAAGGAGTCATGAGTGACAAAAAAGCCCGGGCACTAGGTGTCGGCGGTGAAGTTGTTGCTTATGTGTGGTAATCAATATGTCACGAATTGGCTATAAAGTTATCGATCTCCCAAGTGCCGTGACGGTTAACGTCAATAACGGCGTGGCCCTTGTCAAAGGACCAAAAGGCAGCCTTGAAGTTAAGGTGCCAGCTTCAATTACTTTAAAAATTGAAGGTGCTTTGATTCACGTTTCGCGTGAAAACGAAGAAAGACAAACTAAAGAAAACCACGGAACATTCCGGGCCCTTCTTCATAACGCCATCGTTGGTGTTTCGGAAGGTTTTTCCAAAACATTAGAAATCGTCGGTATCGGTTATCGTGCGGCGATGAAAGGCGAAAACCTTGTTCTAAACATTGGTTTTGCTCATGACGTTATTATTACCCCTGATGCTGGTGTCAAAATTACTTGTAAAACGGCCAATATCCTCATTATTGAAGGTATTGATCGTCAAGCTGTCGGTCAAACTGCGGCTCGTATTCGCGAAGTTCGCAAACCTGAACCTTACGGCGGAAAAGGCATTAAGTATCAAGGCGAGCATATTATTCGCAAGGAAGGCAAGCGCGCTAGCGCCAAGAAGTAGTGGAGGTCAGGTATGATTAAAAAATTATCAAAAAACGTTGTCCGTCAAAGACGGCATGCTCGTGTCCGGGCAAAAGTTTCCGGAACTACAGAAAGTCCACGCCTCTGCGTTTATCGCTCTAATGCCAACATCGAGGCGCAAGTCATTGATGATGTCAAAGGTGTGACCTTGGCCCATGCTTCTTCTGTTGTTCTTAAACTTGCCAACGGCGGAAACGTCGAGGCTGCTAGTTTAGTCGGAGAAGCCATTGCTAAAACTGCTCTTGAAAAGAACATTAAAAAAGTGGTCTTCGATCGTGGTGGTTATTCCTATCATGGCCGGGTTAAAGCCCTCGCTGAAGCGGCTCGTAAAGCCGGATTAGATTTTTAAGGAGAATAAACATGGAAGAAAAAGAATTAACTGGCGTCGCTGAAACAGTCGAAGCCCCAGAAGCTACTCCTGAAAAATCACAATCTAATCCCCAACGCACTCCTCGTCCGCGTGGCCCTCGCCCCCAAGGCGAACGTCGTCCTGGAGGACGTGGTCGTAACCCCCGTTTTAGAGAAGAAAAAGAATACGAAGAACGTGTTGTCAGCGTCAATCGCGTCAGCAAAACCGTTAAAGGTGGTCGCAAAATGCGTTTCTCCGTTCTCGTTGTCATCGGTAATGGTAAAGGCAAATATGGTTTTGCGATTGGCAAAGCCGCTGAAGTCCCCGATGCCATTAAAAAAGCCTTTGAAAAAGCTCGTAGTAATACTTTTGAAATCAAAACCTCAAAAGGCGATACCATCGCTCATGAGATTGTTGGCAAATTTGGAGCTTGTAGTGTTTTTCTAAAACCCGCAACCGAAGGTACTGGTATTATTGCTGGTGGCCCGGTGCGTGCTATTCTTGAATTAGCCGGTATCCGTAACGTTTATTCAAAAGTTTATGGTAGCCCTGCTCCTATTAATATCATTCGCGCCACGCATTCTGGTTTAAGCAATCTTAAATCATATGCGAAGGTCAAAGAATTACGCAAATAACCTGGAGGTATGAACACATGAAGTTACATGAATTAGAATACGCCGAAGGCGCTAGAACTGCTCATTACCGCAAAGGTCGTGGCATTGGTTCTGGAAATGGTAAGACATCTGGTAAAGGCCATAAAGGTCAAAAATCTCGATCCGGTGGACTTAAGGCCCCAGGCTTCGAAGGTGGTCAAAACCCCATCTATCGTCGTTTACCGAAATTTGGTTTTACAAACATTAACCGTGTCGATTTTGCTAGCGTTAACGTCGAAAGACTTAACGCCTTTGAAGATGGAAGCGTCGTTACTGCGGCTCTTCTTGTTGAAAAAGGCATCGTCCGCAAAGAATATAGCGGTCTTAAAATTCTCGGCGGTGGTAAATTAACGAAGAAACTCACGGTCCAAGCCAACAAGTTTTCGAAGTCCGCCCAAGCTGCGATTGAAAGCGCTGGTGGCACAGTCGAGGTAATTTAAAATGAAGAAGCTGATCGCTGTCTTCAAGAATAAGGAAATTGTCAGTCGCATTTTCTTCACGATCATGATTTTGTTCGTGATCCGCATCGGCGCGGCGATTACCGTTCCCGGAGTAACCGTTAGCGAAGAGTTATCCAAAGCTTTAGAAACAGCCAACATGATCTCGATGATGGACATGCTTGGCGGTGGAGCTTTATCGAATTTCTCGGTCTTCGCTTTAGGAGTGAGCCCTTATATCACGGCCGGAATTATCATTCAGCTTCTCTCGAAAGACGTTTTGCCAGCCTTGACCGAACTTACAAAGCAAGGTCAATATGGTCGCAAAAAGTCCGAGATGGCCACCCGCTATCTCACCCTTTTGCTCGGAGCTGTTCAAGCCTATGGCATTATTAAAACCATGGAAAACAGTTCGTATATTACAATCAACATGGATTTGACCTTCTGGACGTATGCCTATATTGTTACCATCATTCTCGCTGGAGCAATGCTGACAATGTGGCTCGGCGATCAAATCACTGCCAAAGGATTAGGCAATGGCATTTCTGTCATTATTTTTGCTGGTATTGTTCGCAATCTTCCTATTCAAATAACGACTGCTTATCGTAAGTGGGTCGAAATGAATATGGGACACGGCACGAACGAACTAGTTAAAGGTGCGTTCCAGTTTGGCATTTATATCTTAGCTTTTATTCTGATTATTGCCTTTGTTGTCTTCATTGAACTATCAAAGCGCAAAATCCCCGTTCAACATTCGGGTAAAAGTGGCGGTCAAGGACAATCGATGTCCAAAGCCTCTTTCCTCCCCATCAAGCTTAACTCATCTGGAGTTATTCCTGTCATCTTTGCCAGCTCGATTTTAATGGCCCCATCGGTAATTGCTAGCTTTGTTAGCACAAATACGGATGCGGCATGGCTTAAAATCTTCTCGTATAGCGAAATGACACAAATGCCAGGCGTTAATGATACGACTTGGGGCATGCCGTGGGGACTACTTTTATATTTAGTTCTCATTGTTGTCTTCTGCTTCTTTTACGCCAATATGCAAATTTCCCCAGAAACGTTGGCTGACAACTTCCGTAAAAACGGCAGCTATATTCCCGGTATTCGTCCTGGTTTAGAAACTGAACGTTATGTCAAGAAAGTTGTAAACCGCGTCACCGTCATGGGCGCAATCGCCTTGGCGTTCATCGCTGCTTTACCAGTCGTATTAACTTTAAGTGGCATCTTTGGTGAGAGTTCAAGTCTTGCCATTGGTGGTACAGGCTTAATCATCGTCGCGGGTGTAGCTATTGAAATCAATAACCAAATCGATGGCCTTCTAGCTGGAAAAAGCTTTGAAGAAGCCTCGCAAGGAGCAAGACGATGAATATTATTTTAATGGGTCCGCCAGGTGCGGGCAAAGGCACGCAAGCTAAGCGCTTGATAGCTAAGTATGATATACCACATATTTCCACAGGAGATATGTTTCGCGAAGCGATGAAGCAGGGCACTGAGCTCGGCTTACTCGCTAAGCAGTATATAGATG
>JAEWUY010000089.1 GCA_023396795.1 Bacillota bacterium
GTTCAATATCAAGAGCGTTAATTGATTCTAAATCAGGATCGCCATTTTCGTCTTTAGGCACTTCGTGTTTCGGTAGGTAGTAATCATCAATACTTAAGCGAATTGGTTTTATGCCTCGCGATAATAATTCAATGCGCAGACGGTTAGAGAAAGTTGTTTTCCCACTAGAAGAAGGTCCAGCAATACAAATCAAACGAATCGTATCAATATCGCCTTCAATCATACCACCGAGTTCCGTTAGCATACGATTGTGGCGTGTTTCACACATGTTGATAAAATCAACAACGCCATCTTTTTTAATGTGTTCGTTAATACCGGAAACGGAGTCGGCACCAGCGATTTTGCCCCAAGCATGTGAAGCTTTAAGTGTTTTGCCAAAAGTGGGAGCGTCTTCAAATTTTGGAATCATACCACCCGCTTCAGCGCGTGGGTATTGAACAATAATACCCGGGGAATAGAGGCGAATTTTAAACTTATTCAAATAGCCAGTCGAAGGAACCATGCGACCGTACATATAGTTAAGATAACCATCGCAATCATATAAATGAACGGTTTTCTCTGGACGGTATTTGAGTAATTCCAATTTGTCATTAAAGGCTTTTTGCATGTAAACTTCACGAGCTTCTTCTTTGGTGACAATCATGCGATTTAGCGGATAATCAGCAGCGACAATTTTATTCATCTCTTCTTCGATTCTTTTAATCATTGTCATATCGCTTTGCCGAGAATTATTAAGAATCTGGACAAAAATAGAACGTGAGACGTTATAACTAAACCTTACTTCGAGTTCCGGATAAGCTCGTTTAAAGGCCATGGCGATTAAATAGCGCAGTGATGTTTCATAAGTGCTGATGGCGTCAGTGTCTTTCACAGTTAGAAAAACTACTTCGGCGTCGTAATAAACTTCGTAAGTCAATTCGCGAATACGATTATTAACTTTCGCACAAACAAATTCTTTGTTTGGATCTTCAACTAAATCGTGGAGAGCAACTTTCTTTTCAAAGCTTTTTTCAAGACCTTGATACTTTAAAGTAAATGACATTTAAATACCTCCCATTGGGCGTGCAGTATGATAATACAAGAATAGTGTTGGCAATGCAACCGCTTACATTTTAGCGGTTTCGTTTGCCGTTTCCTATCTTTTTACAAAGTATTTTTCTAAAAGTAGCATAGCTTCTAACTTTATCTATATTCTAAAAAGGTTGTTGATTTTGCAAAAGTTACAAATTCACCGTTTCTTTACATTATTTTCATAATTCCATAGAATTATAAAAGATGTTGGGTCAAGGAGATCTTAATTAATAAGCGCCTGTAGGGGCGAATTAAGGAAAGCCAAGCCCAATAAAGAAAAGACAATCTTAGAAGACAGGACGGAAAGATTTAAAATCTCTTCTATGAAAGTAGTAAGCAATTCGATTAAGGAGTAGTAAAAATGAAGAAAGCAATGGTTTATATTCAAAGCGGCGGTCCAACAGCTGTTATTAACACCTCGCTTTATGGGGCAATTACGGAAGCTAAAAAACACCCAGACCAGATTGATAAGATTTATGGTTCGCTTTATGGCGTCGAAGGTTTAATTGTCGATGACTTAATTGATCTTGGTCAAGAAGACGATGAGACAATTGAATTACTTAAACAGACACCAGGTGCAGCCTTAGGTTCAACGCGTTACAAACTGCCTAAAGATTTGCACGATAAACAATACATGAGTATTATCGAGACACTAAAAAAGCACAACATTGGCTACGTTTTTGTTAATGGCGGTAATGATTCCATGGATACCTGCCACAAGCTTTCACTTCTTTGTAAAGAAATCGGCTATGATTGCAATGTTATGGGCGTGCCAAAAACTGTGGATAATGACTTGGCTTTGACTGATCATTCTTTAGGTTTTGCCAGCGCCGCCAAACACGTTGTTAATACCG
Source organism: Bacillota bacterium (assembly GCA_023396795.1). Lineage (GTDB taxonomy): Bacteria > Bacillota_I > Bacilli_A > RFN20 > CAG-826 > UBA1424. The sequence continues at coordinate 1,926 of JAEWUY010000089.1, forward strand.
TTAAATCAATTTGTGTTGATGCGCGCGTTTACAAACGTGGCAAAGTCTACATTATCGAAGTTATGGGCCGTAATGCCGGATGGTTAACGGCCTCAGTGGACCTTTTACCAGAAGCTACAAGACCTGATCTGATATATTTACCGGAAAATCACTTTGATGTCGATAATTTTTTACGAGATGTTAAACAACTTTTCGATGAAAAAGGAAATGCCATCGTTGTTATCTCCGAAGGAATTGCTTTTGAACGCGACATGACTAAAGCACGGGTTGATGCTTTTAATCACGTACAACTCGGTGGTGTCGGTGATGAATTAGCCGATATGGTCGAAGTGCGCTTAGACTTACCGACGCGCTCAATCGAATTATCCTTGCCTCAAAGAGCCGATCCGCTTTTAGTAAGCAAAGTTGACCAAGAAGAAGCAATTATATGTGGTAGTCTTGCTGTTCAACTTGCCTTACAAGGCCATAGTGGAGAAATGGTATGTATTAAACGGATCAGTGATGAACCTTATACTGTTGAATATGTTCCAGAAGACATTGCGAAAATCGCTAATGCCGAACGGGTCGTTCCCCAATCGATGATGGCGGGCCCAGGTCATATGGATCCTTCCTTTAGACGCTACTGTCTTCCACTAATTCAAGGGTCGGTTGATATTAAATTTGAAAACGGCATGTATAAATCAGCCGTCTTAAAAAGAATTAAAGTTCAATAAATTACCGGGCTAACCCGGTTTTTATTTTAAAAATAAGTTTCTAAAAATGTACTGTCTGACGTTTCGTCAATGCCAAATAAGTGAGCTTCGACTAAAAGACCGTTTTCATAATATTGAGCGACAGGACCAATCGTTTCTCCTAACGAAAAAGTTTCGCGTAAATTATCCAAACTTATTTCATCAAACGTCGAAAAGTCGACAACATGAAGATTTGTTTCACTTTCTTTGGCTAAGGGGAAAATGCTTTGTGAATATATGTCGATTGCTTCTTCGTCGGTGCGGTCATAAAAGAAATACAAAGAACTATCGTCTTGAAGATAATGATTTGCAGATTCATAACTTTTAAGCGAAGTAATATTGGTGACCTTAACGAGTAAATTCATCATATTGGCAAAAGGAGCGTAAGTGTCGGCCGTCATTTTACTAACAGCTCCCTTCGCATAAGAGTTCTCGTTTTCAATTACCATCAAATAGGGAACTTCGAGATTAGCCATGAACATATCTTGGTATTTTTGCCAAACTTTTGAATATTCTAAGTAATCATCGTTATCCGAGGCATTTAGGTAATAGACTAAAGCTTTAGTTTCGTAAATATAACGCAAAAGGTTTGGTTTAAAGGCTCGACAACCCGAGCATCCCTCGGCGGCGACATAGAGAATAAAAGGCTCGTTATTATCCATGAGTGATAATACTTCAATAGAATCAGTTGGGCGGACATAATTTATGGTTTCATCAGCGACACTTGGTTCCGCCATGTTATAGATATCCCCGTTTTGAGATATATATACTAAGCCCTTGGGGTTTGTTCCGCAGGACGACAGAATGAAGGGTATAGCTAATAAAAAAGACCAAACTTTGATTTTCATATTACGTAGTATAACACTCGAATTTTAATAAAAAAAGCAACTTGTCTTCGACTTGTGACACATTATCTCTTCCTCGGCTTTCGCTTGTTATAATCTCTTAGCGATTGCTATAATACATCTATTGAGTGAGGAAAAAATATGAACGTATGGCACATGGCTCCAAAAGAGCGAATCAAACCCGAGAATTTCTTAGCCTGCATCGAAATTTCAAAAGGCAGTAAGAACAAGTATGAATTAGAGAAGCAAACTGGCACTTTGATTTTAGACCGCATTTTATATACTTCGACCCATTATCCACAAAATTATGGATTTATTCCTTTGACTTATGCTGAAGATCTCGATCCACTTGATGTTTTAGTTTTATCATCAGAGTCAATCGTTCCCCTTGCTTTAGTAGAATGCTATCCCATCGGTGTGTTAGAAATGATTGATGGTGGTTTTCTCGATGAAAAGATTATTGCTGTTTGTAAAAATGACCCCATTTTTAATATATATAAAGATATTAAAGATTTACCTCCTCATATCACTAACGAAATTCGCCATTTTTTTCGCGTCTACAAACAACTTGAAAACAAAAAGACGATCGTCAACGAGATGAAAGGGGCGAAGTACGCTCGCGAGGTTATTGCTAAAAGTTTAAAAGCTTACGTCGATAAGTTTGTTGAATACGAACCCTTTGTTTACTAATTAAAAATATTTGCCAATATTTAAAACGCCTTGTCACTTCGACGAGGCGTTTTTTAGAATTGCTTTCCATTTATGATGGGCAATCCGTTTGTAAATTGCTTCCTTGCTTTTAACGTAATGCATTTGAGCCCAGTAGTACCAAAGAATATCTTGAAGCTCAATAATGCGAGTAATGTGGCGATAAGTTTTATCGTCACACCGTTTGTTAAAATAAGATTTTAGGAAATAACGTCGCAATTTCTCATCATTAATATCGTTTTCGCTAAAAAAGCTGGCGAGATCAAATAAAGGATTATTGTCAGCGGCATATTCAAAATCAATGAGAAAAACCTTGTTCTTACGGAAAAGAAGATTGCCGTTTACAACATCGTTATGGCAAAGTACAAAAGGCTCCTCTTGATAAAAACGTTCAACCGCGGCAATGACTTTACGTTCATAAACAGTATCAACAAAGTCAACGCACTGTGATTTATAAAAGCGCAGGCGGTGAAACAAATCAAAAGGCACGCCACTTGATATTTT
>JAEWUY010000124.1 GCA_023396795.1 Bacillota bacterium
CTATAACAATTGTATCCTTCTATTTTCTTGAACATATCTAAGCAAGGGCTACCAACAATCTTCTCGGTAAAAATTAAGAAGTTTTCAAAAGAGAAATCGGTTCCTTTGTATCCACACTCCATCATGAAGATTAAGGTAAATCTATCTATCTCTGTGGTAATCTTTTGAAGAAACATGCAATATAGTTCATTTAATACTTTGTAATACACTGCTTCTCTTCTAAAAGCAGCCATCCTAGCTTCAACTTCTATTTCATCCAAGTCATCAACACTAGAGGTACACATCATTGCACCAGTGCGATAATTATCAAATGTTTCTCCAGGTGTTTTAATTTTGGCAAAGACAGGTTTGTATTCTTCTTCCCATTGTCTTTGGAGCTCTCTAATTAAATCCCTAAAGATGTTTACTTTGTAATCATTCTTATGGATTTTAGACGGAGTGAAATAAACTGTGTTTCTAGGACCAAATAAACCTTCAGGCAAAAAATCGGTGATGCCAACAGACTCACACGCCTTTTTATAACGCTTAGTATCTATATGGAGTCTTCCTTTCTTAGGATGGAAGCCCCAAAACTCGTACTGCTTTAACAGCTCGTGATCCCATACGTACTTTGATTCGTATTTTGAGTAGTCGAATCGTTCTACCTTTTTTGATGATTTCATAATCTTTTCTCCTTTCATCAACCCTTTGAGATTAGAGAACTATTTTGAAATAAAGGGGAAGTGAACCACTCCTTCACAATAAGTGAACATAGGCCCAGCAAGAACTGCACGAATCGTCTTGCGTCTACTTCCCCTTAATTCTACAAGTTGGCTCTAAAAACTACAACATTTCAAAGATGAAAAGATATGTTCCCGCCTTCAAGGGTAAAGATACATTTTTGGTCTAAACTCCACTCAAAAAGAAAAAGCCAAATATCAACTTGACTTTTCTCAACTATCGGCTCTTCTTAATCTGGTTAAATGGCTCTAAAAGTATATATAATATACTTTTAACCAGGCATTATTTCTTTAAGGATAATCCCACAATGGTTTCAACGTGATGCGTCTGTGGAAACATATCAACTGGTTGAATACTTTCGATATTGTATTTTGCTGATAATAGTTTAATGTCTCTGGCCAGTGTTTCTGGTTCGCAAGAAATATAGATAATCTTTTTAGGTTTAAGGGTTAACACACTTTTAAGAAAGCGTTCATCCGCGCCTTTTCGAGGTGGATCCATAAACAAAACATCAATTGATTGTTTGTTATGCGCCATTAGGTCCATATAATCAGATACATCGTTCGCATGAAATTCAATATTATTGACACCATTATGTTTGGCGTTTCTAATCGCGTCACGAATGGCTTGATTAACAATTTCGACACCAATTACATGTTTCGCGTGTTTTGCGGCTAAAATAGCGATTGTTCCGATGCCGGTATAGGCATCAAAAACAATGTCTTCTTTAGAAAGGTTCGCGGCTTTAATTGCTGTCGTATATAGTTTTTCCGTTTGATTAGGATTAATTTGATAAAAGGATTTTGATGATATTTGATAGTTAATACCTAATAAGGAATCTTCGATAAAACCTTTGCCGTATAAAATATTTTCGTAGTTACCAAGAATTACATTCGTGTCACGCTTATTAATGTTTTGAACAATCGTTGTTATTTCTGGATGTTTACTAGTCAAGGCGTTCACAAAGTTTCTTTGCCCCGGAAAACTATTAACATTAGTGACGATCACAACCATTATTTGTTTTTTATAAAAACTCGCCCGAATAAGGATATGGCGAATAACACCTGTCCGTTTATCTTCATCATATGGTTCGATGCGAATTTCTTTCATCAGTTCGCGAATTGTTTTAAGAATCGGCGCTGATCTTTCATCTTCGATATAACATTTTTCAATTGGCACAATGTCGTGGCTATTAGCCTTATAGAAACCAGTGACAATCTTACCAAAGCGATCTTTACCAACCGGCATTTGTATCTTATTGCGATAAAAATATGGATCTTCCATGCCGATGACGTCATTAACTTCGACATCCATCTTTGCTGTTCTTAAAAAAGCATTCTTAACCTTGTTTTTCTTAAAGGCGAGTTGGGCGTGATAATTTAACTGTTGAAACTGACAACCACCACACGACGTACAAACCGGACACCTCGGTTGAATTCTATCTTTAGACAAAGTAAGTAGTTTTCTAATTTTGCCAAAGAACGATCCTGCTCTTGTATAAGTGATCTCTATTTCAGCTTCTTCGCCGGGAAAAAGACCATCGACAAAGACGACGCCTTTTTCAAATTTAGCGACACCTTTACCTTCAAATGATAAGTCGATACACTTTGCAGTGATAATTTGGCCCTTCATACGAGAATCATTATACCTTATTGTTCGCTTTAATAGCGAAAAGAAAAGCGCCCTTTTTTGAGGACGCTTTAGAAAATCAAATTAGTCTTTAGTCTGTTTCGACCACCGCTATTGCGCACATCCGCCAGACCGAGCCACTTGCTTTAACATTCAACTCTTGAATACCCACATAAATATCGATTTCAAGACCCAAATAAGGCTCTAACCATTCATAGTCTCGCCCATTATTTTGTGAGTATAAAAGCAATTGTTGTGAAGAGCTGAGTGAATCAAGATAGTAGTTCGTGTAATATTGGGTCGCTACTTTCGAGACCGACACTGTCATCTTGTAGATGTTTGATGAGATGTTGGTCGAAGGAAGGGTGGCAAGAACGCCTTCCACCGTTCCCTCTAAAATTGGTTCGGTCGGTAGTTGATAAACGTTTGTATCAAGATTATCAAC
>JAEWUY010000038.1 GCA_023396795.1 Bacillota bacterium
CCTCTATTATCGCACACCAATCTTATTACATTAATTTATTAAATGCGTGTTTTGTCCCAATATTCGTTACAAAAAAATCTACCGATTACTCGATAGAAATTCTTGTGATGTCGAGAAGTTTACAAATTCTGAAGAAAGTCTCAATATCGGTACCACGATTCAGTATACGGTTTACTGTCTTACGGCTTGCGCCTAGTTCTTTACCAAAATTGACTTGATTCTTATATTTGTCCTTTATTCGACATTTAATTTCTTCCATTACTTTTTTGGAAGAGTAGAAGCTGTCCATAACCCATCCTCCTCCGTACTGAGTCAAGGTTCGGAAAGCTTTTATATTTTACCACGACGGATAAATAACTTCACTACGCAAAACATCAATTAAATATTCATCCGAGTTCCAAGAAGCTTCAGCAGCATCTTCTTCATACATAAGTTTACAGAATTCTTTAGAAAATTCGCGCAAATTATCTAGTGTTTCATTAACAAACTCTGGTCCAATCTTTAACCAATTACCTGCATACATGCCGTTCTCATATTCAATTTTTGCTTCATCTTTTGTGAAAACAAAGCTAGATTGGAACGCTTTCAATTCTTCGTCTTTTTCAAAAGGATTATTAGCCAAAGCCATGTAAGAACGCACGGTGTTATGTTTCAGGAAGTTATCTATTTTGTTAAGGATATCAAAGTATCTGTAATGAGGTAATTTGAATAATGGATTTGCTCTTTTGTTTTCAACATTAAACTTGGTTTGAACATAGCCACATAATTTCTCAAAGGTAAAATCTTCTTTATTTTCATATCCTCTATCTTTGATAGTTAAAAGAAGGGCTCTAAAGTATTCAGTGAAAATCTTTTGTAAATATTGAAGATGGATACTTTTAATAACTCCTTCATATTTGGCTTGTCTATGAATGCCAGCAAAGAAAGCATCTTCTTGAATTTGATCATAATCGTCAGAGCAGGAAGTCATCATCATTTCATTGATGCGAACGTTTTCTTCTACTTCTTTAGGGGTTTTAATCTTGCTGATAACATATTGGTATTCGTCATTCCAATCTTCGGTAAGATTCCTCAATTGAGCTAAAAGAATATTGATTCCCCAATCACTGACTTTTTTATATTTGGGAACGAAATAATGTGTGTTTCGTGATGTAGCAAAAAGTTCTTCAGGAAAACAGTATTCGATATGAAGCTTCTTCAATCTTTTTGTGTCGATATGATATCTGCCGTTTTTAAGGTGAAATCCATAATACAAATATTCACCAGCAGGAACGTTTTCATAATTAAAAATTTCTCTAGCCATGCATAAACCTCGCTTCCTTCTTATTTGTTTATTTAAGCTAAGTGCAGCACATCACTCCATGACACTAAGCCATCATAGATGTCGCAATGGAAACACGATATCCTTGCTCCTGCTGCATCAATATCATAACACGGGTATTTTTCTACTCCAACTTTTGTCCCAAAAACTGTCCCTCTTTTATTTGCTAGAGCATATTGAAAACACATGTTACCACTTACAAGGTAGGACATAGGCTATCTTTTGCCTAATTACTTAATACATTATGTATTAAGTAAAAGTAGTATTCGTGAGACATAACTTTCTTTAAATTATGCCCTTTTTTATTAAAAATGAATGGTTTTTACTTCTTGAGATACAATCCAACCACGGTCTCTACGTGGTGCGTCTGCGGAAACATATCAACTGGTTGAATACTGGCGATTTGATAAGCGCTTGATAAAATTTTTATATCTCTCGCTAATGTTTCTGGTTCGCATGAAACATAAACAATTCTTTTAGGTTTAAGCGTTAAAACGCTTTTTAAGAAACGTTCGTCAGCCCCTTTGCGAGGTGGATCCATAAATAAGACATCAATATTTTTTTGCTGAGAGGCCATTTGATTAATGAAATCGGAAACATCTGCAGCATAAAATTCAATATTGTTTATTCCGTTATGTTTAGCGTTACGTAAAGCATCGCGAACGGCTTGATTAATAATCTCAACACCGATGACTTGCTTGGCGTGTTTAGCGGCCAAAATGGCAATAGTTCCAATACCGGTATAGGCATCCAAAACGACATCGTCTTTGTTTAGATTAGCGGCCTCAATGGCGGCTTTATATAACTTTTCGGTTTGCCGAGGATTAATTTGATAAAAAGATTTGGAAGAGATTTGGTAATTAATACCCATTAACGAGTCTTCGATAAAACCTTTGCCGTAAAGGATGTTTTCGTAATTACCAAGAATAACGTTCGTGTCGCGTTTATTAATATTTTGAACAATGGTGGTTATTTCCGGATGTTTAAGCGTTAAAGCGTTAACCAAATTTCTTTGCCCAGGAAAACTATTTACATTAGTGACAAGCACGACCATAATTTGTTTTTTGTAATAACTTGTCCGAATTAGAATATGGCGAATAACACCACTTCTTTTATCTTCATCGTATGGTTCAACACGTATTTCTTTCATTAAGTCGCGAATGGTTTTTAAAATTGCCGTTGATCTTTCATCTTCGATATAACACTTCTCAATCGGAACGATAACGTGGCTATTGGCCTTATAAAAACCGGTAATGATTTTACCAAAACGATCCTTACCAACTGGCATTTGAATCTTATTGCGATAAAAATAAGGGTCTTCCATGCCAATAACGTCGTTAACGACAACGTCCATCTTTGCTGTTCTTGAGAAGGCGTTCTTAACTTTATTTTTCTTAAATTCTAGTTGGGCATTATAACTTAACTGCTGAAACTGACAGCCACCGCATGTCGTGCAAACCGGGCAACGGGGTTGAATTCTATCTTTAGATAGTTTAAGTAATTTTTTTACTATTCCAAATGATGTTCCGGCCCGAACATATGTTATTTCGATTTCAGCTTCTTCCCCGGGAAAAAGACCATCGACAAAAACCACGCCTTTTTCATATTTGGCGACACCTTTGCCTTCAAACGATAAGTCCACGCATTTCGCGGTAATAATTTGGCCTTTCATATGCTCAAACATTATATCTTAAATATAAGTTTCTAGTAACAAGAAAAGCACCCCAATTGAGGTGCTTAGAAAAAACATCGAAAAACAAAGAATTTTAATCTGCGACTAAACCTAAAACCTGAATCGGTAAACCCCGCCAATTGGAATTAGATGACTTAAGATTCAAATTTTGAATTCCAACATAAATATAAACTTCCTGATTGGCGTATTCGTCAAGCCACGCAAAGTCAGAACCACTATTTTGTGAATAAAGTGGTAATTTCTTGGTCGCATCAGATAATCCAACAAGATCATATGATGTCGCGTAAGCACTAACGTTTTTAACGACTAATGCCGAGACGTAATAAAGATTACTAGAAATATTGCTGGCCGGTAAAGTTGTGGCGATATCTTCAATTGTGCTTGTGATGATCGCTTCGTTGGGAATGGCATAAATATTTGAATCTAAATTATCAACGGTAACATCAGTGAGTTGTAAGTCGCCTAAGTAATTTTCGAGCGCCGCGTTATCAACACTTTTGATGTAATGGGTTATTGTACCAGTCAAAACAACTTTGTTACCATGTTCGACGTTGGCGATATTGGCTTGCGTTGCTGAACCATTATAGGCAAACAAGGAAGCAGTTTCGTCAACTAAGAACAATCCTTGCTTAACCATTGAACTCTTATAAGTAACACGAGCAACAATGGCTTCGATTGTCACGACCGTTCCGTCAATTTGATTTCTTGCTTCCAACAAGGAAATCGTGTCAAATTCACTCGGCTCAAGAATTGTAATGGTTTTTGATACCGTCGCAAAAGTTCCATCATAGTCAGCACGAGCGGTTAATTCAAACGTTCCCACAACAGCTGCGCTAATTGCTAAAACATTATTTCCTGCGCTTTGTGAGATAGTGATTTTATCGGAAGAAGATGTAAAGGATCTACTTAGACCAGTAAGCAATGGGTCATCAATCGTGACATTAATTTGTGTATCAACATCAAAACTATCGCCTACTTCGTCTAAAGCTCTTTGTGCTCCATATTGAGATTCTTGAAGAGAAGTAACTGTGATTTCATCACTAATAAACGAAACAGGATTCATCCGCCACTTATCAACGGATGGTTTGCCAAGGCTGACAATAATAAGCATTTCGACAGTGTCGTTCTCATAAGGATCAGTCCAAAAATAATCTTTGCCATTACACTGCGTATAGGCTAATAAACTATCGACGCGGTTTAAATCATCAACCCCATAATTGACATATGAGGTTTCGTCATAACGACGATACCTGCCTTGAACACGATAGATATTACCAGTAATGTCTGTTGTTAAGGGAATATCATTTATTTCGGCAATGGTTAAATCATTAATGGCTTCTTCAGGAATAGAATTAATGCTTTCATCCAAATCTAAAATTGTTGGATTAATAAGCTGAAGCATTCCTAAATATCCAGTTGCAAGGGCTGCGCCGGCGTCAGTAGAAGGAATATAATATCCTTTTGTTCCACTCACGGTTACAATGTTGCCTTTGGCAACAGCGTTTGCGGTTGTTTCTCCATAAATATATACTGATCCAGTTTCATCCGCGAGCCAAAAACCCACAATATATGGGGTTGATTGACCGGTGTAATTATGATTAACCACTACTCCACGAATGGTTGCTTCTTGACCCGCTTCAAGACTTCGTAACGAAGAAATAGCTACTGTTGGTATTTCTTCTTCGCTCGAGGTATCAGAAGAGGAATCAGATATTGTTATTGATGCTGTGTCGGAACTAGTATCAAGACTATCAGAAGAGGAATTGGTCTCTCCGCAAGAGGTCAAAATCAAAGTTCCTAAAAGTAAAATTGCTAGACTAATTTTTTTCTTCATAATCGATTATTAACAATTGTTAATGTCTACTCCTTTCAACGAAATTATGCATTGATCAACAAATGTTTTGACTAATT
>JAEWUY010000110.1 GCA_023396795.1 Bacillota bacterium
GTATTCACGCCATATTTCACGAACGTGTTCTTTGGAATAAAACTCACTAATATATGCTGAATTTTGGGAAGCCTTTTCATACAAATTTTTGTCATCTTTTAACTTCCGCAAAATTTTAACAAAATCATCGACGCCATGGCCTTTTTCGTATTTCTCAAACAAAATGTCAACATACAACTGTAGATCACGGAGCAAGACTGGCTTATGGGCATTAACAGCTTCAAGAATCGCCATCGGGAAAAGTTCATTAAAAGATGGCATAAACAAGACATCCGACATATTAAATATGTCATTCATTTTGTCGCGCTTGACGATGCCTGTAAATTTAACGTTTGCAGGCGGATTATCAACGATTTCTTTTAATTCTTTATAACCATCGGTAATCTTGCCAAAGGAAAATCCGCCAGCCCAAACGAAAAACATCTCGGGATTATTTTTAGCGGTTTCAACAAAATCTAAAACGCCTTTGCGTGTTTGCACTTGGCCTACGCCAAGAACAACAAAACGCTCACGAGGCACGCCATAGGCATCACGCACTTGCATCCTTTTTTCTTCATTAATGACATGAAATTGTTCCTTGGATACATAATTAGGAATATATGTTACACAGTCGCGTTTAATGCCTAGTTCGACCAAAGGATTAATGAATATCGGATTCACAACGACTATTTCATCGGCTTTGCGATAAAATCTAACAACATATTTCTTAAATATACGGAATAAAAACTTTGGCAATTTAATTGAACCATCCAAGGTATCAGGAAGCATGTGAACGTAACAAACATTGACGTGCCGTTTATTCATTTTCCCATAGTATTGAGGATTAATTGTGTGGACATGAACAACTTCAAATTTTGAACCTTTTTGGTTAACACTTACATCAAAAATATCATCGCATTCCTTAACGAGAGCCACTTGTTCAAGATATGCCGAGCCGACACCTTGACCATCGACCGAATCGGCTTTTGAAAGCATGTTAATACGAAGTTTCTTCATTTTGTTTCTCCTTTGGAGCCTTAAAAATTATTTTCTTTCTTGTAATATAATTATACGTCAAAATTACAAGGGTTTTCAGGCCAAAAAACAAGCTAAAGTACCAGAAGGCTCGTGAACGGAAGTAAACGAGACTAAAATCGCTAATCCAATTATTAATATCAACGAGTAAAACATTTGCTGCTAATGCTTCAAAGCCGACCATCACAGCAAGGCCTAACAAAAGCCCTCCTGATGAAAGCAAAATAAAGAGAAACATATTTTTTGGCGATTTAACATCCGCCTTTTGATCAACGTTTTGAAAGACCCATAAAACCGAAAGAATATAGTTGGCAATTACACTGACTAAAAAACCAATCGTTGTGCAAATAATAGTTTCCCAAATCGGATTCCAGGATGGGGGAATTGCTAAAGCAAGCAAGGAATAAGTTCCATAGTCGAGACCTGTAGCAATAACACCAACTACAACGAAGCGAATAATTTCGCGAATAATACTTTTTCGATGTTTCATGATAACGATAAAAGAATATCACAACGCTCTAACAAAATTAAGAGACAGAAAGTAGAAAAGCGACTTGGGATTTTAAAAAATATTGCTATTTGTTAAGAAGTCGATATATTAATTTCGTAGTATGAAAGAAATAAATATCGAAACGAAACAGCCAACCAATAGTTCACAACCTGTCGAAAAGAAAAAGACACTCTTTTCACGTTTTATGGAGCATTTGACAAAAACAACCGGAGGCATGGCCATCGGCATGTTTGCTACTTTAATTATTGGGGTAATAGTTGGCCAAATTGGCACCCTTAGTGGTGTAGCGTTCTTTTCGGGTATTGGCAATATTTTAAAAGGACTAATGGGGATTGGGATTGGAATAGGAATCGCTTTATCACTTAAAAACCTTTCTCCGATTGCGATTATATCCGCCGGTGTTGCTGGGGCCGTTTCAACTATGGTTCTTGCCACTCAAGATGGCGCCTATGTTCTTCCTTATATTAACGGCGCACAGTCAAACAGCAATCCTTTGATGGCCTACGTTATCGTCGTGATTAGCATTGAAATATATCGTTTAGTTTTTCGTAAAACCACCGCTGTTGATTTAATTATTGTTCCTTTATTTATCACCGCTATTGCCGGAGCCTTATCTTTCTTATTTACGGTTCCCTTAACTTGGATCGTTAATTCCTTGGGAGCTTTTATTCAGACAGCGACTGCCTATCAACCCATATTAATGGGTGTTGTCATTTCTTCAGTCATGGGTATGATTTTAACAGCACCAATTTCATCGGTAGCCATTGCTGTAGCAATTAATTTAGGCGGTATCGCCGGAGGCGCAGCCGCCGTTGGCTGTTGCACACAAATGATTGGTTTTATGATGATGTCAATTCGCGACAACAATGCTGGAAAAGTAATATCCGTTGGTGTCGGCACCTCAATGCTTCAATTTAAAAATATTCTTCGCAAACCTCTTATCTGGTTACCGACAATTATTGTTTCGGCTCTCTTAGGACCTTTGGCGACGACTGTTTTTGGTTTGCATACAACTTCGGCCGCTGCTGGAATGGGAACTTGTGCATTAATTGGTCCGCTTTCCACAATTTTAGAAATGACCGAAAATCCTCTTGCAGCATGGCTGGGGGTAATTCTTTTAATGCTAATAGGCCCGGCCTTATTAGTCTTTTTAATCGATTTATTATTTCGAAAATTGGGTTGGATTAAAAAAGGCGATCTAGCTATCTAGTCGCCTTTTTCTTTTTACATTTATTTAAACAACGATCTTTTTATGCGTATGTAACCGCCCGAAAGCGTTCCGACATCATTAGTGACAATCATCGCCGTCGGATCAATTAGTTGAACTTGTTCAACGATTTCTTGGCTACCGCGGCGATTAGCGTAAACCATAAGTATTTTACGGTTATCAACTTTTCCTTTGCCGTCGACCGTTGTCACGCCATAACCTTTTTCGCGTAATGCGGATGCAATTTCTAATCCTTTTTTCTCGGTTGTAATCATTTGCACTAGTAACATACCAAAAGCCAGTTTTTGCTCGATAATCGAACCAAGATAAACCCCAGCAGCAAAGCCAACACCATAAGCAATAGCGTTTAATGGTTGTTCAGCGAGTCCAGTTATGACTTTCGAAGCAATGAAAACCCACAGAAAGATTTCCATCAACGCTAAAAGAACAGCCGTTTTTCGATAACCTTTAACGACCAATATTTGTCGTAATGTCCCGATTGTAACCTCAACTATTTTGGCAAAAAAGATAATAAATATTTCTAAAACAATGCCCCAATTTCCTAAACTTTGCAGTGCATCCCACATAACAAATCACTCATCCGTTCTAGGCAAAATGCCCATGATTAAATCATATCTTAAACATATGAACAAAACAATTTACAAACGACAACAAAACTATGTTTTACGAGATTAGCGACATATCTTTCTGACGATCGGGTAAAACAAGGTTTAGGGTAACGCCAACAAAAGCGCAAATAGCTAGTGGTGAAATTTCAACTGTTCCTACGACAATCTTGTAAATATTATCTTGGGTAATATCACCAACAAGTGACAAAGCCGCAAGACCTAAACCTAAAGACATGATTACCGAAACGATTATCATATTCTTAGTATTATTCATATTAATGCGACTCGAAATTAGAGTTTTTAATCCCGAAGCTGAAATCATGCCAAATAAAACCATCGATGCCCCACCAATAACCGGAGCAGGAATTGTTAAAGTTAAATTGCCAAAGACGGTGAAAAAACCAAGAACAGTTGCAAAGATAGCGGCTAGAAAAAGATTAAAGGGATCATAGTTTTGAGTAATGGCCAAGACAGCAGTATTTTCTCCATAAGTTGTTTTTGGAGGTGCTCCTAAAAAGGCCGCGGAAACGGTGGCAAGACCATCACCTAAGACGGTGCGATTAATGCCGGGATCAACTGTAAAATCTTTGCCACAGACGGCACTGCTAGCGTTAATGTCGCCAATATGTTCCATAAAAGCCACAAAAGCAATTGGAGCTATTAAAAGGATGGCATTTAAATCAAGACGTAAGTATTTATAAAAACCAAATGTCTCACCAAAATTTTGAAAGATAACAATTTGCCGCCAATCGATTCCGTTAGCTATGGCGCCTACTTCGGTAAACTTAAAGAAAATAATAGTTTGGGAAATATCTCCGGAAAGTCCATAAAGCTCGATTAAATCAATTGCTACAGTTGTGAGGATTCCGATTGTAAAGCCCAGTAAAATTGGCGTTACACGAAAGAAACTTTTTTCTTTTGAAGCCGTTGAAATAAAGATAATTGAAAGTAATGTCACAATAGCGATTGTCCACACTTTCCAAGCATCCATGCCACCACTTGCATACTGACTAATAATATTGTTGTAAAGAATTTTTGGGGCTAAAACCATGCCGATAACGATAATAATGGGACCGACCACAACGGGTGGGAATAATTTCTTTATGCGTTGCATACCGACAAATTTAACTAGCAATGACAAAGCAACATAAACAAGACCGGTAATGGCAATCGCGGGGGCTAAACCACCCACGGCCTGTTGCCACGAAACAGTTCCGACTGCTCCGGCGTTTTGACTAACCATATAAGCGATAATGCCAGGTAGGTATGAAAAAGAACTCCCAAGAAAAACCGGTACTTTCTTTTTAGTTAAAAAATAGAAGATGATCGTCCCAATACCAGCAGATAAAAGTCCAACCGGAACTGATAAACCAGCAAGTAAGGGCACAACAATTGTTGCCCCGAACATCGCAAAAACGTGTTGAAAGGCTAAAACGCCTCTTCGCGATGCCTTTTTAAATTTTGATTCTCGTGTTATTTCCATCTAACTTACCTCAATAAAATCGTCCGCGAATTATCTTATCATATTCCGCGGACATGTCGAGTTATAAATATGTTATTTATGGGTTTAAGGGTGGTCGTACTTTGGCTTTGATTAAAATAACGTAAATAGCAATACCGAGTGACGCCCCAACGACGCCTTGAAGCAAGTTGAAACCAAAATTTGTCAAAGCCGCTATCCAATTAACTAACAAGATATAATCGGGAACAATGTAAAGAGCCGCCATGAGAGTGCCGCCGACAAAGGGGGCGATATAACGTATTTTACGTGGTAACTTAAAAAACAAAAATCCGACAATAAGTCCTTCGATAAATTTGATAAAAAAAGTAAAGGGAGCGTAAAAACCGTATCCCAAAATAATGTCAATCATCAGACCACTTAAGGCCCCAACAGATGCGCCTATCCAAGGTCCAAAAAACATCGAGAATAATACGATAAAAACGTCGGTGAAATTAAGAAAGCCACCAAAAGGCAGAGGAATAAAAACAAAGCTCGTCAAAAGAATTGATAATGCGACTCCCATCGCAATGGCAATCATTTGATAAATAAGCTTTGATTCATTGTTCTTCATTATTAGTAAGGCAGAGGAAACTTTCTTGTCAATTCGAGAACTTTTGAATGGACTTTTGCAAGTTTTTCACTATTTTCGCGATTTTTTAAGGCCTCATCAATTAAACGCGCTACATAGCGAAATTCGTCTTCTTTAAAACCGCGCGTTGTCATAGCTGGAGTCCCAAGGCGAATACCAGAAGTAACCATCGGACGTTCTTGATCATTAGGAATAGAATTTTTATTACAAGTAATACCAACTTCATGAAGAAGTTTTTCGGCTTCAGCACCCGTCATGCCAATTGATGATTTTAAATCAACAAGGAGCATGTGATTATCGCTACCACCACTGACAATGCGATACCCTAAAGCAGCAAGTTCTTCAGACAAGGCATGAGAGTTATCAACTATTTGTTTAACGTATAATTTAAAATTCGGTTCAAGGACTTCTTTAAAAGCAACTGCTTTAGCAGCAATAATATGCATTAACGGTCCGCCTTGAATACCAGGAAACACAGCGCGGTCAATTTTAACGGCAATATCAGGATCGTTAGTCAATATAATGCCGCCACGTGGCCCGCGTAAGGTTTTGTGAGTCGTCGAAGAAACAACGTGAGCGTAAGGACACGGGTTTTGATGGACTCCGCCCGCCACTAAACCGGCAATATGGGCCATATCAACAAAAAGATAAGCCCCTACTTTATCAGCAATCTCACGGAAACGCTTAAAATCTATAGCTCGCGGATATGCGCTTGCTCCAGCAATAATTAAGCGTGGTTTCACTTCCAAAGCAATTCTTTCGACTTCATCATAATCAATTTGTTCGCTTGTATGGTCAACACCATAAGAATAAATAATGTAATCAGTACCCGAGAAAGATAATTTATAACCATGAGTTAAATGACCGCCCTCATTTAATGACATACTAAGAATCTTGTCTTGATGATTTAATAGAGCCCGATAAACGGCCATGTTGGCTTGCGAACCTGAATGAGGTTGAACGTTTGCGAACTTAACGTCAAATATTTTCTTTAATCTTTCGATAGCGAGTTGTTCGGCAATATCTACAAATTCACAACCGCCATAGTAACGACGATTAGGGTATCCTTCGGCATATTTGTTAGTCATGATGGAACCTTGGGCTTCCAAAACAGCAAGCGAAACAAAGTTCTCGCTAGCAATCAATTCAATATTTTCAATTTGGCGTTTTCTTTCTTTTTCAATAGCGTCAAAAATCTCAAAATCCTTACTTTTTAATTCACTCATAAATTTTCTCCTTGTCTAAAATGTTATCTTATTTAGTCAACGTAATAAAGACAATAATCAAGAACATGCATAAGCATGATAATCAATCAATCCAGAAAGGTTTTTCGCGTTTTGTCCATGCAAAAAGATGAGATTTTGCCAATTTGTAATAATTGCGATATGAAAGAAGCGAATCGCCATTGATTAAATATTCATCATCCATAGCGGGTGTCGGAGGAAAAAATGGTTCATCTAATAAGCTAGCAGGCGCTTCTTTTAAAAAGGGAATAAGTTGGGAGCTTTTATGTATTTTGCCAAAACGATAATGATATTCATCGATTAAGGCTAAAAATAGTTCATAAAGCCAGCGATAATTGTTTTTATTTTGACGAACCCAAATGGTGCTTGGATGATTGAAGTGCGTAGGTTTATAGATTTTGCTAAGAATGTCACTATTTGAACATGAAAGATGTTGGGTTGTCGAAAGGAGTTGAGCTGATTCAAGAATCATTTTGATGACGTGCTTATCAGCGTGGTAACGAGCGGCGACGACAGGATTAGAATCTAAATAAAAAATATTCATGCTCTAATTATAGTCTTAATGATGGCGTTTAATAATAGATTGCTTTGTTCTTAACAACTTATCCTCTTGTGGTAAAATCCCGCAAAATATGAACAATTAGATATAGAGGAAAAGACCCATGATTGAAGAAATTGTCCAACAGCAAAGAGCTTATTATTTTGAAGGTCATACTAGATCACTAGCCCATCGTCGCGAAATTTTAAAAAAACTTCGCAAGGTTTTGCTCGACATGAGCGAAGAAATCTATGAAGCCTTTCGCCTGGATTACCGCAAATGCGAATTCGATGTAATTTCAACCGAATACTCACTGGTTATTCAAGAAATTGACTTCATGCTTTCCCATTTAAAAAAGTTTATGCGTCCGAAAAAAGTACCCACTAGCCTCGTTAACGTCATTTCTAGTGGCTATATTTATAAAGAACCATATGGTGTTACTTTAGTTATGTCGCCTTGGAACTATCCTTTACAACTATCTATGGTTCCTGTCGTGGCCGCACTAGCAGCCGGAAATACCGTTATTCTTAAGCCTTCTAAATATGCATGGAACATATCGCTTGTTTTACAAAAAGTGGCCGCTAATTTCGATTCACGTCTTTTTAGCGTTGTTGTGGGTGGAAGAGAAGAAAACCAGGCCCTCCTTAATCAGCGCTTTGATTTTATTTTCTTTACTGGTGGCGACGATGTCGGCCGTATTGTCTTAGAAAAAGCTGCTCAACACTTGACCCCGGTCATTCTCGAACTTGGTGGTAAGTCACCTTGTATCGTCACTCAAGATGCCGACCTCAATATCGCCGCTAAACGCATAGCGTGGGGCAAATTTTTAAATGCCGGACAAACATGTGTAGCGCCAGATCATATCTATGTTCACGAGTCAGTCAAAGATAAATTTATCTCGAAGGTTATTGAATGGATTCAAACATTTTATTATCGAAATGGTAATATTAGCGAAGATTTCCCGAGCATTATCAATGACAAACATATTGAGCGCCTCAGTGGTTTAATCGATAAAAGTAAGGTTGTTTTTGGTGGACACATCAATAAAGAAAAACGTCTCATTGAGCCAACAATTATGGATGGCGTAACTTATGATGATGCGATTATGAAGGAAGAAATATTTGGACCTATTATGCCAATTCTTACCTATCAAAATATAAATGAGCTTATCGAAATATTTAAAACCCAAGAAAAACCTTTGGCTTTCTACTTCTTTAGCCAAAACAATCAAGAAGCCAAGCGTGTCATGGATGCTGTTTCTTATGGCGGAGGCTGTATCAACGATACTGTCATGCATTTAACAAACGATCGCCTACCGTTTGGAGGCATCGGTCGTAGTGGTATGGGCAGTTATCATGGTCACAAATCTTTTGAGGCTTTTAGTCACGAAAAAAGTGTTTTAAAGAAGAGTAAAATTGAACTTCCGTTAAAATACCCGCCTTATTCAGCGAAAAAAATATCCTTTATTAAATGGTTTTTTAAAATTAAGTAAACAACAATATATTAAATATATTTAGCGTAGTAATTGGCTTATTTGCCTTACTTTTCCCACTCGAATGCAATTATTTATTGCCTTTTTTGTAACAGTGCTATACTGAAAAATGGAGGTGTTCATATGAACAAATTCAATAAACTTGTCTTTTCTACCCTTTCGTTGCTTGCTTTAACCGTCATGACTTCTTGTGAAGGTGGCGGTCTAACAATTGAAGACGCTATCGCCAATCAAAGAGTTATGGAAGCTATGGAACAAATGACGACAACTGAAATCGAATCATTTGAAATTGATGTGACTGCTGACTTTGATTATCTTCAAAGAGTATTCGATGAACAATTAACGGTTCTCGAACGACGTCACCTCGACGCTGCTGGTGAAGTTCACGTAAAGGTAAACGACCTTTTCGGTGACGATGCTGTCGGTAGTGTCATTGCTTCAGCCTCAATCTTAGCTGAAGAAAATGGTGAGGTTTTGGTTGATGTCGATGTCGATGCTTCTATTTATCTTAGCGAGGGTTGGGTATACGCCGATTTAACTGGTGTGACTGAAATCATTACCGCTATGGGCGAAACTCCACCGGAAATTACGACTATCAAAAAATATGTTGGCAACTTGGCAACAGCTATCGGTTATGATCCGACACAGCCAATCGAACTACCATTCGATATGACAACTATGTTGCCATATATGAATACGATTGATGACATCGTCGCCACAGAAAGCGATGGCGAACTTACCGTTGTCTATACGATCACAATGAACGATGTTGTTGATGTGTTTATGAAGGTTATGGAAGATTCCGACGAGTTTAATCCTGAGGAACTTACGAGTGACCAGATTGAAGAATATCGGAATATGGTCTTAACACAACTTTCGAGTGTCGTTGAACTCACAACGGCGAAATTTACAATCGGTGTTGGCGCTGATGGTTTCTTAAGCAAACTTTATGCCGACCTCAATCTTGCTGTCACCGTTCCTGGTGAAGTTGGACACGAAGTTCATGAAGTCGAAGGCTCGCTCCATATCGACATTGACAACATGAATCAAATCGTTGATGTCGTTCTTCCTGATAATCTCGATACCTACACCGAGATGCCAGAAGAAGTAGCCTAGTCGCTAGCGATTCTAATTGACCGGTTCTCATTTGAATCGGTCTTTTCTTTTTGCCCTTAAAGAATCTTTTTCTGAATTAATCTTTTTCTTTGAAATAAATATTGCTAAAATACGAGTAGGAGTAATTCGGTCAGTTAACCGAATAATAAATCATGGCCCGACCGAAAGGTAGCATAAGCAAGGAGCGAATCATCGCCGCTGTTGAAGATTTAATCGCCACCAAAGGCGTTAAACATTTTTCTCTACGTGATGTCGCCTTAAAAGCCAATCTTTCTTGTGGGACAATTTACTATCACTACTCCACAAAAGATGACCTTGTTTTTGATGTTATCTCAAACCATATTGACAGTTTAAAAGAAGAATATTTGTTATGGCTCAAACGCCACGAGCATGATTTAAAACCGCAACGCTTTCTTGAAGTTGTCTTTCATAAAGGCGTTAAACTGTTTGATCGTGCTAAAATGCACATCTTTCTAATTAATGAGTGTTTAGGCGGGAACGAAATCTTACGCCATAAATTCATTGAAAAATATCGCGAGTGGCGGGCCACTCTGCTTATCGGTGTTCAAAATGTTTTTGCAAAAGTAAAAGATCCGGAAGCCTATGCTTATACTTTAATGCTTATCCTCGATGGCCTTGTTGTCCAAGAAGTGCTTCACGATGATACTTTTGACGAGAGCCGTCTCGTTGGTTTGATGATGGATTTAGGAGACAAAAAATGAATATAGATAAATTCAGAAAAACAGCCCGGGAAATAAATAAATATTTTCCGAATATTGTGGTCTCCGACAAAGACGGCTGTCTTCTTTTACAAGGTGAACTCGATCAATGGGATGATATCGTTAAATGTGGCTACTTGGGCGCAAAAGCCGAAAGTGAAGGCGTTATTAATGAAATTAAACTAAAGGATTTCGCCAATCCTCCAATGCGAATCAGTTCCATAAAAGATAACAAATACGATGGAACAAAATGTGATGTTTTAATCATTGGTGGCGGGATTGTTGGCTGTGCCATTTTACGAGAATTTAGTAAGTATCAAATAAATGCTTGTTTAATTGAAAAAGAAAATGATGTCGCCATTCACGCTAGTAGTCGTAACGACGGATGCATTCATGTCGGTATCGACTTATCACGCAAAACTTTAAAACATAAATATTTAAGACAGGCTGTAAAAAATTACGAACAGTTGGCCCAAGATTTGCAAGTCGATTTTGTTCGTCATGGTCAAACGTTAGTATTTACTAATAAGTTCGCCAAATTAATCATGCCGTTTTTCCTTCGCCTCGCCAGAAAAAAAGGCCTTGTTGGTACTCGCATTCTTAAGCGGAACGAACTTTTTCAAAAAGAACCAAACATAAACAGAAAAGCTCAATTCGGTGTCTTTTTTCCAGAAGGAGCGGTTATTTCCCCATACAACATGGTTGTTGCTTTAGCTGAAAACGCAATTGAAAATGGTGGCAAAATATTTTTAAATACTGCAGCCCTTAATTTCACAGTTCAAGATAATCAAATAACCGCCGTCCAGACGAATCGCGGAACGATTTATCCTCAAGTCGTAATAAATGCCGCTGGTGTTTATTCGGATATTATAGCCAAAATGGCCAATGATCAAACCTTTACAATTCATCCCAGACGCGGTGTGGAAATGATTCTAGATAAGAAAGCAGCTAAAAAATCAGTCAATAGCACCTTGTCTTTTTACTTTGGTAATAGTAGTAAAAAATCTCACACAAAAGGCGGCGGAATTATTCCGACCGTTGATGGCAATATTGTCGTTGGTCCAACAGCGTCGGAAAGCCCTGAACGCGAGAACTATGAAACAACATCTCTCGAGATTGATTCGTTATTTGAAAAACATCAACAAACACTACCTAGCCTCAGTCGTTCTGACGTTATTACTTATTTTGCTGGAATTAGAGCCTCGACATATGAAGAGGATTTTGTAATCAAAAAAGGCAAGTGGACAAAAAATATTATTCATGCCGCTGGCATTCAATCGCCTGGTTTAACGGCAGCTCCCGCCATTGCCGAAGAGATTATCAATCTTTATCAAGAAGTCAGTGGTGAAAACCTAAAAAGAAATGAATCTTTCAAGTCCGTTCGTAAAAATCAAAAGTTATTAAAAAATCTCAGCATTGAGGCACGTAATGAATTAATTCGTCAAAATCCTGATTATGGTCAAATAATTTGTCGCTGTGAAGAAATATCAAAAGGGGAAATTATTGAAGCTTTACATCGACCTTTAGAAGTAAACACTATCGATGGTATTAAACGTCGCATTCGCGCGGGTATGGGTCGCTGCCAAGGTGGTTTTTGCCAACAATTAATTGTTCAAATCATGGCTCAAGAGAACAATGTTTCGCTCAACGACGTCGTTAAAAAGGGCGAAGGACACATTCTAATGAATCAAAATCAGGGGGACAGCAAATGAAAAACTATGACGTTGTTGTCATTGGGGCTGGTCCGGCAGGAATCGCTGCCGCCTTTACGGCTAATCAAAACGGGGCTTCTGTTTTTCTGATTGAACGAGAAGCAAAATTAGGAGGAATACTTAAGCAATGCATTCATGATGGTTTTGGTTTGACCCGTTATAAAGAAAAATTAAGTGGTCCGGAATATGCATTTCGGGAAATAGAAAAACTTCAAAGAACATCTGTCGAGATTTCTACTCTAACATTTGTTAGTAATATTAAAAAAGATGGTGATGGTTTTTTGCTTGATTTGATTACTAGACAAGGAATGCAAAAAATATATGCTTCCAAATTGGTCTTAGCTACTGGCTGTCGTGAGCGAACATCGCGACAAATATTTATTAATGGCACAAATCCCGCTGGGGTATTTACCGCTGGAGCGGCACAATATTACATTAATGTATTAGGTCAAACACCGACCAAAAAATGCGTCATTTTAGGTAGTGGTGATATCGGTCTAATAATGGCTCGAAGAATAACTCTTGAAGGAGGAAAGGTCCTTGGTGTCTATGAAGTTAAGCCAACACCAAGCGGTCTCACTCGCAATATTTCTCAATGTCTTGATGATTTTAATATCCCTCTGCACTTATCACATACTGTAACGCGTGTTTTCGGAACCGACCGCTTAGAGGCTGTTGAAATTGCCCAAGTTGATGAAAAAATGCTTCCTCTTGAAAACACGAAGTTTAAAATTCAGTGCGATGCTTTAATTATTTCGGTTGGTTTAATTCCCGAAAACGAAATTGCCGAAAAACTTGGTATCGAGATTAATCCCAAAACCAAAGGGCCGTTTGTTGATCAAACCTTAATGAGCTTAGTCAATAATGTCTATTCTTGTGGCAACGCCTTGCATGTCAGTGATATGGCTGATTATGTCTCAGAAAGCGGTGAAATTGCTGGTTTATTTGCGGCCAAAAAACAACAAAATGTTCGCAATTTGCTTAAAATTGATGTTGATTGCTCATTAATGTATATTGTTCCATCACATATCGATATTGAAAGTGATGTTAAACAAATAACGGCTTATTTCCGAAGTGCTGCGGAGGTTGAAAACGCGACTTTGCGTTTCGAAATTGATGGTCAATTAATTTATAAAAAGCGTTATCAAAGATTGAGGCCGCCAGAGATGGAGCGCGTTGTTTTTAGTATCGCTAACTTAACTAAATCTTCGAAAATTGCGGTTACTTTGGAGGTCAATCATGATTAAAAAATTAACATGCATAGTTTGCCCGAATGGCTGTCAGTTGGAAATCGATGATGTAACACATAAGGTGATAGGAAATAAATGTCCGCGTGGTGTTCCGTTTGCAATCAGCGAATTGACCAATCCTCGTCGATCAATTACATCCACAGTGCGTACTAGTTTACCTGAATACCCCGTTATTCCCGTTCGCACTGATGGCGAGATAGCGAAAGAAAAAATTAGTGATTTAATGTTCTTGCTAAAAAGTGTCGTTATTAAAGAATATCTCCCTATTGGGACAATCATCATTCATAATGTTTTTGAAAGTAATATTAATGTTATAACAACTGCAAATATGCAAAAAGGAGATAGCAACGTATGATGAACAATCCCTTAGTTTTGACTTTTGACTGTGGAACTCAAAGCATTCGCGCCCTTCTTGTCGACAAAAACGGTAACATTGTCGCCAAGGAACAAATTCCTTTCGTTCCTTATTATTCTCTTCAACCCGGCTATGCCGAACAAAAACCCAGCATTTATGTTGACACTTTAAAAGAGGTTTCTCGCCGTATTCACCTTAACAATCCCCAAGAAATACAACGTATTATTGCTGTGACAATCACGACTATTCGCGATACTTGCGTTTGCGTTGATAAAAATGTTAAGCCGCTTCGTGACATCATCGTCTGGCTTGATCAAAGAGAGGCAAAATGTGAAAAACCTCTCCCCTTTCTTTCACGAATGGCTTTTGGTCTTGTCGGAATGAGCGAAGCCCTTGAAGACCAGCGTAAGATAACGAAAAGTAACTGGCTTCAAGAAAATGAACCAGAAATTTGGGCTAAAACATATAAATATTTATGCCTAAGTGGCTATTTAGTCTACCAACTTACTGGGACATTAATTGATTCGGCCGCTTCACAAGTGGCCCACATCCCCTTTGATTACAAAAATAACAAATGGTACGAACCGTCCAATATTAAATATCCAATTTTCAATATTGAACCAGATAAATTACAAGATATCTTGCCACCTGGTTCAGTTCTTGGAACAATTTCAAAAGCTGTCAGTGAACAATATTTAATTAAAGAAGGTTTGCCCATTATCGCCACCGCATCGGACAAAGCCTGTGAAACGCTTGGTTGCGGAGTTTTAGATAATGACTTAGCTTCTTTAAGTTTTGGCACAACGGCAACAATTCAAACGACCTTGCGCAAATATGTTGAGCCACAACAGTTTATGCCCGCTTATCCAGGCGCAGTATCCGGAACTTATAACCCCGAAATTCAAGTCTACCGTGGTTTTTGGATGATCAGCTGGTTCAAGAAAGAATTCGCCGAAAAAGAAGTCGTTCAAGCTCCAAAATTAGGCATTTCACCTGAAGAATTACTTAATCGCCGCCTTCAGGAAATTCCTCCGGGCAGTGATGGTTTGATTTTACAGCCGTATTGGGCCCCTATGCTTAAGCAGCCAGAGGCTAAAGGAAGTATTATCGGTTTTTCAAGTGAACACACGCGAATCCACATTTATAAAGCTATCATCGAAGGTATTGGTTATGGATTAATGGAGGGAATGGAGAATTTAGAAAAAAGTTCCAAACAGCCCATCAAAGGTCTCACGGTTTCTGGCGGCGGTTCGCAAAGCGAAGAAATATGTCAAATCACCGCTGATATGTTCGGTAAACCAGTCTACAAAATTCAAACCTATGAGGCTTGTGGATTAGGTAGTTCCATGGTGGCCTTTGTTAGCTTAGGTATTTTTAAAGATTATCATGAAGCAATTGAAAAAATGGTTCACTACACAAAAACTTTCACTCCTAATCCGGAAGTTCACGAAATCTATAAAAATTTGTTTAGAAGAATTTACCGTCGCATTTATAAACAACTAAAACCCCTTTATTGGGAGTTACGTTCCATCATTAAGGAAAGAAAGGATAAATATATGTCAAACAAACCTTACAAAGGCTTTTCACCAAAATGGGTAGATACGCCCGCCGATCCCCGCAGCTGGCGCTCAATTTTTCGCTGGGGTGATCCGCAGTATTTTAAGTGGCCAAAGGAAAACTTATATCACGTTATCAAAGACATTTTTAAGATGACTGACGAAGATTTTCAAAAATACGATGGAAGTCTTGGCTTTGGACCGGTTGACTATCATCTTCCATCAACCATGGCCAACGAACACATCGCCGCTTTTAAAAAAATCGTTGGTGATGATTTTGTTAGAACGGATAATTATTCACGGCTCAGCGTGGCCTATGGCAAAACGATGCACGATGTTTTGCGCTTACGTCAAAAAATTGTGGAAAATATTCCGGAAGCCGTTTTATATCCCGATACTCGCCAACAAATAGAAGAGATTGTTGCCTATTGTGCTAAGCACAAAATACCCGTTTATGTCTATGGGGGGGGTAGCAGTGTTACTCGCGGAGTTGAATGTGTAAAAGGCGGAATTAGTCTCGATATGCGCCTACGCTTCAACAAAGTTATCGCCTTTAATGAAATTGATCAAACTATTACCGTTCAGGCTGGGATGAGCGGTCCACAACTTGAGAAAGCTTTGAATAACGCGGTGAATCTTTTTAAAGCTAAAAGAGCTTATACT
>JAEWUY010000009.1 GCA_023396795.1 Bacillota bacterium
TGCCATTAATATATTTGGTCGTTTTCTCGCTTTTTCGCGAAAACTTATCTTTTAAATAGGCAAATAGACCCATTATTTACTTCCTGCTTTTTTGGCTAGAGCATTTTTAGCGGCTTCTTGTTCAGCGGCCTTTTTGCTAGGACCACTACCCCGTCCCAAAACAACATCGCCATCTAAAACAACTTCCATCTCATAAATTCGATCATGAGCCGGACCAGAAACGCTAACTTGACGAAAGGTAACTGAATGTCGATGTTCAAGTTGGGTTTCTTCTTGTAAACGCGACTTATAATCAATTGTTTTTTCGGGAGTGTAATTGATAATATCGTGTTCAAAAATACGTTTAACAATTCCATAGGCAACTTTATAGCCCGAATCAATATAAGCCGCACCAATAAAAGCTTCAAAAACGTTTTCTAACATCTTGTCCGATTTACTTATTTCGCCGCTAAAACTATTGCCAACGATTATATAGTCGGCTAAATGATGATAGCGTGCGTATTTCGCGAGAGCTTTGGTATTAACCAAAGAACTACGAAGTTTTGTTAAAAAGCCTTGATCGCAATCGGGATGGGCCTTAAATGATAAATCGGCGACTGCGGCTCCGAGAATGGCATCACCAAGAAATTCAAAACGTTCATAATCTTCGTGGCAACTTTTGGCGTCGAGATTATAAGAAGGATGAGTAAAAGCTAACTCATAGGCATGAAAATCTTTGGGTTTTAGGTGAAAATAACGAAATAATTTTGCTAATCTATGCATCTTGTTTAATTCCTTTTTCGATTTGAGTGGGGATTTCAGCTTTAGCGAGACGATAAGCAACGCGCAAGGCGTGCATGAAAGCATGTCCATCGCTTGAGCCGTGAGCCTTAACAGCCACCTTGCTAATGCCTAAAAACATCGCTCCCCCATAGTTTTTATAATTTAAAGCATCGGACATTGTTCGAAAACCTTTTTTTGATAACAAATAGCCAATTTTTGAAAAGGCATTACGCTTAAAGGCGTCTTTTATCATTCCTGACATCATTTTGGCCAAGCCTTCCGTGGACTTTAAAAAGACGTTACCGGTAAAACCATCAGTGACAATAACATCGGCCTGCCCATTTAAAGCATCACGAGCTTCAACATTTCCCATGAAACCAGGGAAATGACCTTCAAGTAATTTAAATGCTTCTTTTGATTCCGGTGAGCCCTTCTCAGGTTCCGAGCCATTGGATAATAAATAAACTTTCGGCTCTAAAACATCGAGAACGCTTTGTGAATAAAGTTTACCCATCAATGCAAACTGAACGAGTTCTTGCGGTGAATTTTCATTGGAAGCACCAATATCAAGAATAACGACTTGCTTACCAAGAAAACGCGTTGGAAATGGAGAAATAAGCGCGGGGCGAAGCACACCCGGCAATTTCTTAAGACGTATTGAGGTTGCTCCTAAGTAAGCTCCGGTGCTGCCCGAAGAAACAATCGCATCGGCATTTTGCTCAAGGACTTGGTCAATAGCTATCGACATTGAAGCCCCTTTGGCGCGAATGGCATCCATAACTCCGGCTTCCATTGGCAAAATATCACGAGCATCGATAAGCTTGGCTTTATCTTTTAATAAAGAAAGCTCCTCAAGTTTACCAACGGCCGTGATTTCAACGTCTTGATGATCTTTTAAAAAGGCGAGAACGCCTTCAACAGTGGCAGCGCTTCCTAAGTCTCCGCCCATCATATCCACAACAATTTTAATCATAGTTTCTACCTTCTTTGTTATTTTAACATTTACCATCGTTTATCTAAATAAAAACGATGGCGCGCTAGTTAGACATTTGTAAATTTAGCTAAGGAAATTTCTTTTTTCGCACGATTAATAATTGCTCGATTCGTTATCGCCTTTTCATTAGCTAAAAGATCTTTCGCATCATTGCGCGCAGCTTCAAACATTTTAAAGTCATCAATCAAATTCACGAATTCAAAACTCGCAATGCCTGATTGGCGAAAACCGCTCAATTCGCCAGGACCACGTCTTCGCAAATCTTCTTCAGCAATAAAAAAGCCATCATTTGATTGGACTAAAACATTTAGTTTATCTTTTTCGTCTTCATCATCGCCATCATAAACAAGCAGGCAAGTAGCTTCCTGACCATCGCGACCAATCCGACCACGTAATTGATGGAGGCTTGCTAAACCAAACGACGTCGGAGCGTATATCACCATCGTTGATGCTTCTTTAACATCGATTCCAACTTCGATAACGCTGGTGGAAACAATAATCGGTGTTTTGCCGCTTACAAAGTCGCTTAAAGCGTATGTTTTATCTTCGATACTCATTTGTCCGTGGAGAAGACTAACTTGCCCAGGATAGGCTTTTTCGTAGTGTTTAAATAGCTCCTCAACCGAAACTAAACCTCGCCCGCTAAAATCAATAACTGGAGCTACAATATAAATGCGCTTATCTTGGGCTAAAGCCATCTTGATTGTTTTATCAATTAACCCATCATTCATTGGAACAACTTTTGTTACTATGTTACGTTGTCGAAACGGGAATTCCGATAAAGTCGAAACATCTAAATCACCATATAGGGTTAGAGCCAGGGTTCGAGGAATAGGCGTAGCTGACATTAACAACAAATCAGCATGTTCGCCTTTAGAAGCCAAAAGCAAACGTTGGTTAACTCCAAAGCGATGCTGCTCATCAATAACCGCCAATCCAAGCGAAGAAAAATTGACGTCTTCCGAGAATAAAGCATGCGTGCCAATAACTAGGTCAATTTTATGGTTAATCAAACCCATATTAATCTGAAAACGCTCTTTTTTAGGCGTCGATCCTAATAGTAAGGCAATCCGCATCGGCATATCTTTAAACAATTCGCGTAGCGTTTTAAAATGTTGGCGAGCTAAAGCATCAGTCGGAGCCATTAACGCTCCTTGGTCATTACGCAAATAATTAGCGTAAAAACCTAACGCCGCGACAAGAGTTTTGCCCGTTCCGACATCTCCTTGTAAAAGACGATACATCAAACTGCGTTCATCCATATCTTTTATGATTTCAGCGACTGATTGTATTTGATCATTAGTTAATTTATAAGGTAGAGTACGAATAAACGCTTTAAGTTTATCGCGATCGATATACTGTCGTTCATTTTTAATTAGTTGCTTATTTTGATTGCGAATAATTTGCGTTTTCAATGAAAAAAGTAAACATTCTTCGTATTTTAAGACGCGGAGACCATCATAAATATCTTTTTGGCTAAAGGGTCGGTGCACAAGATGTAAAGCCTCTTCTTTATCAAGCAAACGATACTTCTCGCGAAGGGTTTTTGGTACATCACTAATAATTGGATCTTCTTTGTTGAGAAAAGCCTTTTCCACTAAGTGAGCAAACTGATAATTACTAAGAGCCATCGGCAAAGAATAAATAGGACGAAGGTAGTCGCCTTTAGGTGCTTCACCTTTGGTTAAGTTAATCATGTTTAGTTTATTTTTGTAGTAATCATAAAGAGCGATTAATGTATAAGTACTTTCTTCATCGAGCATTTTGCTTAAATATGGGCGATTCCAAGCTTCGACCGCAAAAGTATTGCCTTTTCTACTCGTAAATGAAAAACGAGTGAGTGAAGCTTTGGAAAAGCGCGAATTGACAGGAGGGCGCGTCACTTTACCGACTAATACAACACGTTCTTTGTCTTTTAAATTTAATTCTCTAGTTGGCTCGAGATTATCATATTTACGAGGTAAATGAAAAATAATGTCTTCATAGGTATATAAACCCATTTCGTAAAGGGCTTGATTAATTCGTGGAGACTTCGAAAATTTCATAGCCTAATTTTAGCAAATTATGGGCGCGTAATCAAAAAAGACCGTTTCCGGTCTTCGTATATTTATTCAACGCCAATTAGAAAGGAATAAACGGGTTGTTGACCACGCTTGATATCGATTTCGAGTTCTGGATATTTCTCAAATAAAGCTTCGCTTAATTGTGATTCTTCACCTTCGGTTACATCTTCGCCAAGAATAACCGTCAATATCGCGGAACTTTCGTTAACCATCGAGGCTACAAGCTCATAAAGAGCTTCAATTTTATCTTTAACACATACGATAATCGATTTGTTTTTAAAGCCCATATAATAGCCCTTTGTCACATGAACGCCTTCGATATCAGTATCTTTGATAGCGTAGGTGACCGAACCCGAGACAACATTTTTAAGAGCGGCTTTCATTTCTTTAAAATTTTCTTCGGGATCTAAATCGGGATTAAACATCATGGCGGCGACAATACCTTGTGGAATTGTTTTGCTGGGCACAACACGGGCAATCGTCTCGCCTTCAACGACATCGCAAGCTTGTGAAGCGGCCATAACAATATTTGAGTTATTCGGTAATATATAAACATTCCGAGCGTGAACTTTATCAATCGCCGTTAAAAAGTCTTCTGTCGCGGGGTTCATTGTTTGTCCGCCACTTACGACATAATCAACGCCGATATCCGAAAAGATCTGATTAAGTCCTTCTCCAGCGCTCACGGCAATTAAGGCATATTCCTTTAAAGGTTTTTCTTCCTTTTGGTCTTGGTGTAAATTATCCGCACCCATCTCTAAATGACTATGTTGTTCAGTCATATTTTCGATTTTCAAAGTGACGAATTCCCCGAAGTTTTGGGCATAATTCAAAATTGATCCTGGTTCAAGAGTGTGAACATGGACTTTGACAATATCTTCATCGCGAACGACGACAAGAGAATTTCCGTGACTGCTTAAAACATTAGTAAAACGTTTTTCGACAAACGGCTTTTTAACGGCATCGGGGCCAATTCGCAAGATGAACTCTGTACAATAGCCAAATTCGTCACTACTTTTTTCACCTAGAAATTCCGAAATAGGAACCTTATCATCGAAAACCGTCGCTTGTGATTTTTCAACGACATCACCAAGCAATGCTTTTTCCATGCCTTCGAGAATCGTCACTAAACCATAACCACCACTATCAACAACACCAACTTCTTTCAAAATTGGGAGTAATTCTGGTGTTCTTAATAAAGAAGCCCGAGCTTCAGAAAGTAAATAAGCAAAAGCTTTTTCGATGGTCATTTCACTAGTAACATATGTGAGCATGGCTTTTGAAGATTCACGAACAACAGTGAGAATCGTTCCTTCAACTGGGCGAATAACGGCTTTATAAGCGACTTCACTGCCATTAACAAAAGCTTCAGCCAAGTCAAGAGCATTCATCGATTTTTTGCCTTCTAATGATTGCGAAAAACCGCGAAAGATTTGACTGGTAATAACACCCGAATTACCACGAGCGCCCATCAAGAGGCCTTTAGAAAAGGCCACAGCAATGGTGTAGGCATCGGTGTCATTACGATTTTGAATTTCTTTCATGCCCGAAGACATTGTTAAATTCATGTTCATTCCCGTATCCCCATCAGGGACAGGAAAAACGTTTAAAGCATCGATTTCTGGATAATGGTTATAAAGATTATTCGTTCCCGAGATAATCATTTGTTTTAATAATTGGCCGTCAATATTTTTCATTTTGTTATTCCATTAATTAATTGTTTTGAGACTTTGAACATAAACATTAATTGCCTTAAAGTTCAAATCAAACGTTTTGCCTAAAACATATTTGACTTTCTTTTGAACTTGCGAGACGACTTCTGTAATTTTAAGTCCATAAGCAACGACAATATATACATCAACTTCGTAAGTATCTTTCGTTTTTAAAACATGAACACCTTTTGAGTAGGCATCCGATTTTAAAAGTTCGGCGATATTTTCGCGAATCGAAGACTTGCTGGCCAAGCCCACAACACCATAACATTCGGTTGCGGCATTGCCGGCAATCGTTGCAATCGCTTCGATAGATATATTTATGTCGCCATAAGGCGTTGATTTATCAATTGTCATTTTTTGTTTTTTATCGCAAGGTAATAATTACCTTTTTAGAAATATATCACATTGAAAAGTTTATTCCAAGAGATATATCTCGTCAGCATGATTAGTATAAATCATCCACCAAGTTTTCTCAAACAAGTTGTAAGGCGGGATAAAGAATTTTTAAATAGTTAACAAGCTCATTTTGATGATGGCCATAAATAATTAGTTGGTGGTTTCCCAGAGGCTGATCAAGAAGTTTATTAATCCCTTCTTTGACACTGACGATAATTTGTGTTCGACACAAGTCATCGCGCTTCGTATTGGCGATAATCTCGCCTTCGAGAATCAAGGCTTTTCTCAAATCGCCGGAAAGACGAAAAATAGTGCACGGACCAAGCTTTAACTCGCCTCTAATTCCGATTCCTAAATCGGACTCAAAATGTGAAAAATATGACACTCTTGAGCACATGGCAAATGGAACGGTACAATGGGCAAAAATAACTTCTTTTTTAGCAAGATCAACACTACTGGGATTGGCCTGAAAAGCTTGAAGATCAAGAGCTTGATAAACCATCTCCATACTTACTAAAATTGGTAAATCACCCTCGCATCCTCCAAGATAACCTTCATCATTAAGAAGAGCTAAGGCCAGACAAGAAGTATTCTTATATGGTTTTAAAAGATCAAAACAGCGAATGCTAAAACCTGCTAAATCATGCTTATTTATTAAACGTTTGAGAGCTCCATAAATGGATAAAGCACCTTCTAAATACGGGTTATTTGCATTGATTTGGGCTATTTTGCGGACTTTTTCTGACATCTCAAAATTTTTGACATCGATTTCACGAGCCAGCTCTTCAAAACTAATGTCGATAAAACTAATACCATATTTTTCTCTAGCCACATCACGATCAATTTTCGAAGCGATCAGCCAATCCGATGGTTGCCCGATAACCCCGAGACGAAATTGTTTAATTTTACTTTGGGGCTTGAACGTTATTTCTTGTAACTGTTGTCCAAGAAGATTGAAGTCCCCGTGTAAGATTATATATGGCAGATTTTGTTGACTTAAAAAGGCACCAATTTCCAAAGCGGCAGGTAAGGAATTACGCGTTTTTGTGGTTAACAAATAAAAGGGAGGTGAGAAGCTTTGGTAGATGTTTAAAAAGGCTTCTTCCGTTCCGCCAGTTTCGATGAGAAAAAGTGTTATTTTTGTGTCGGTTTTATTTGATGAAAAAATGATATTAAAGCGCTGTGAAAGCGTCTCAATAAATTGCTTTTTTTCACTATCTAAAACCGCATCATTTTGGCCAATAGCGGATCGTAAATTAACGAGGTGATATTTTTCCATAACCATATTATAGCAATAAAAGATAACTATAAAAGAAAAAGCCCGGCGGCTCGCTATTCTTCCCGGAAAACCGGATACCTTCGCCACTACGGTGCTTAACTTCTGTGTTCGGGATGGGAACAGGTGTGTCCACCGCGCCATCGCCACCAGACTTTTTCTAGAGAACTAATGTTCTCTGAGAACTGAATACTATTTAATAACTTGTCTTCCTTGTTATATCACTTTTTACCCAAAGTTTACTTTTTTGATTCGTATTAAAATCTTAGAAATTAAGTCCTCGACCTATTAGTATCAGTCGACTGAATGCATCGCTGCACTTACATCTCTGACCTATCAACCTCTTAACATTAGAGGGGT
>JAEWUY010000090.1 GCA_023396795.1 Bacillota bacterium
CGGTAAAGGACTTCGATTTGGCGTAGAGGAATTTGATCAAGACCTTGACCTAAAGCCTTCATAAACGCTTCTTTTGCGGCAAAACGGCCCGCTACAAAAGTTAACTTATCTTTTTTGGCGGCATAAAGAGCAAATTCTTTGACGCTTAACACGCCTTCGGCGAAACGATCAATATCTTTAATACGACGCATATCGACAATATCAACACCAATTCCCATGTCTATTTGTCCTCCTCAACGATTAGTTCTGTCGAACCTGGATTTATACTCGGAGCATTAAAACCACTATCGTGAACTAAAACTTTACATCCTTTAGCGCTATCGCTATCAGTTGAAACAACGCCATCTTTTTGTAAGCGGGCAAATAAACGGCCAGCTTTTGGAAAACCAACGCCATATGTCCGCTGAATGTAACTAATTGAAGTATATTCGCGGTCCATCGTATCCTGAACTAATTGCGCATACATTTCTTCCTCGGCCATCTCTCGTGAGGAAGCGTTAGAAAGAACTTCTCCACCGCTAATATTTCGATATTCTTCAACCTTTTCTTCTAAGTCTAAGAAATTAGGATCATATTCAACTGGCCATTGGGCCTTTATATAATCGGCAACTCGATTAATTTCGGAAATATCGACAAAACAGCCTTGAAGTCGCGGCTTACTCGTTCTTGAAATAATTGCGCATTCGACGAGCATGTCGCCATTACCAAGTAATTTCTCAGCGCCCGACTCACCAAGAATTGTCGTTGAATCAACATAACTACCCATCATCAAAGCGACGTGAGCTGGAAGGTTCGTTTTAATACGCGGATTGACAACATCTGTTGTCGGTCTTTGCGTCGAAATAATTAAATGAATACCTGCCGCTCGAGCTTTTTGAGCGATGCGAACAACTGGTTCATGAATATCGCGGCACGTATCACTTAAATCAGCATATTCATCGACGACAACGACAATATATGGCAAAGTTGGCAAACTATTACGCTTAGCATAATCGTTATATTGTGATATTTTAGCAACTCGCGACTCTTGAAAAATCGAATATCGTTTTTCCATTTCATCAACAAGCTTATTAAAAGCCACTTTAGCTTTTTTACTTTCAGTAATAATCGGACAAATAAGATGAGGAATATCGGCATAATTAGATAGTTCAACGCGTTTAGGATCAACAACCATCAGTTTTAACTCATCAGGGCGATTACGCATAATTAAAGCCATCAAAATTGAATGAACAAAAATGGATTTACCACTTCCGGTACTACCAGCAATCAACATATGTGGCAAATCAGTAATATTGGCGTAAATCAGTTCCCCGGAAATATTTTTACCAAATGGAATGTCGCGGTTAAATCGACCCCCTGATGACATCTTGACAAGAGCTTCTTTTAGACCGACATTCGTCCGGTATTCATTTGGTATTTCTAAACCTGAGGTTGGCTTACCAATAACCAGGGCTTCAAAGCGAGTAGAAACACCACCAAGACGAATCGAAATATCGTTAATGTAGCGACTAAGTGAAGAAACTGAAACATTCCGATCCATTTGCACGTCATAACGTGTAACCGAAGGACCGATGGTGTGACCAATAACCCGCGCACCGATGTTTAAATCTTCGAAAATAGTATTGATTAGTTCGGTGCGTGATACAGTGGATTCTTCATTTTTTTGGAGATCTTCCTCGGATTCGTGATTATCAAGTAAATCAAGAGGTGGCAAAGTATAGTCGCGAACTTTTAACTGTTCTTTTTTAACTTGCTCGACTCGTGGTTGTTGGTTTAAAACTTCTGCAGGAGTAATTTGAGGATTCTCCTCTTGAGCAACGACAACTTTTTCTACTGGTTCTTTTTTTATCGAAGGTGATTCGACTACAGTTCGCGTCTGAGTATTTAAATTAGAGGCGTTGGCTGGTTCGATGGTGCGCGCACTTTGTGAATGAGTCGGCGAGCCATCAAGAGAAAAAACGGCTTTGCGAAGACCCTGGTTACCAGAAAAAGTCTTAACTTGGAAATTCGTATTTTCTTCATTAGGACGATAAGGCGGTAAAGCTTGGGCTGAACTTTGATTAGAAGGAAGAGGTCGACTATCTTGATGCGCTTGACCACGGGGAATATTTTGAAAATCAGGAATGGTTTGGGCATTGACGATTGGTTTAGGAGCCACAAAAGGTATTGCTTCGACTTGTTTATTTATGACTGGTTTATCTTCATTTTCAACTTTTTTGGAAACAGGTTGCTGATTTTCTTCAAAGATAATATCTTCGAATTTGTCGGGCTTTTCTTTTTTAATGGCTCGAAAATAGGCTTTTTGTTCACGGCTTTTTTTACGCGAAGAAATTATAGCAAAGTAAGCCTTTTTGACTTGACGGTTAAAAATTAGCCCTAAGCCGACAAGAATAATGACGCTCGTCAAAACGATAGCGCCAATTCGTGTCATGTAATTAAAAAGAGCGGCCAGCAGAAAACCTATATAACCACCGCCGGTTTTAAAGTCATATATTATTCCGCTTGATTCTGTTTCGACCAGTGATTGTTGGAAAATGGTTGAAAAATTATTAAGTCGCATCATTTGCGAATCTGGAACTACTAGATTTGATACTAACGATAAAAAAGCAAAAACGACAATAAAAATGCCGATTAAACTAATGTCAAAGCGAATTTTCATTAGTTTACGGTTAAACATTAAGTAAATGCCAAAGGCAAACAAGGCCGCAAAAAAGGCCCAAAAGCCAATTGCTCCAAAGGCATAAACGGCGCCGATGGCGATTGGTTGAGTTATTTTAGGTAAGGGCGACAAAATAGCGATAACGGCGATTAAGGCAATCATCAGCCCAACGACACCAAGCATCGCTTCTTTAGTTACTGGTTTAACATCCCGGGTTTTTTTCATGAATTTCTTACATGTAATTATACCTGCGCGTCAAAAAGATTAAAAGAATTTATTGGCGCAGTAAAGCGTAAACGCTTAAACTAATCAATCTCGATTATTAACGGCAAGACCATCGGATTTTTGCCGTTAGCCCGTCGAATATAACGAATAATGGCATCGGCAGCACTATTCTGGAGCTCATTAACACGATAATTGGATTTGACAATTCCTTCATTAACGACATTTAAAAAGATTTTTGTTACTTCTTTTAAAATCGTATCAGCGTCTTTTAAAAAGACAAAGCCCCGCATTTGCACATCTGGCCCAGCAATTATTTGCCGTTTTGATTTGGAAATTGTCACTCCTAAAACGACGACACCATCATCACTGAGTTTTTGCCGTTCAGTAATAACGCCCCCTTCGACATCACCAATACCCTTACCATCAATTAATAAATCACCAACTTTAACTAAATCCGGTAAAATGCGAGCCCGTTCTTTGGTAATTTCTAAAACCATGCCATTATCAAGGACAAAAACGTTTTGATGTGTTAATTTTAGTCCCATACCCAAGACTAACTGAGCGTTGGCTAATAAATGACGATAGCTACCTTTAATTGGCAAATAATATTTAGGTTTCAAAGTGGCAACAACCATCTTAATGTCTTCTTCGGTAGCATGCATTTTTAACATGTCTTTTTTGCCAAGAACTTTAACCTTGACACCACTGCGATATAGATCATCAACTGCGGAGGTGGCAATAGCCTCAACGTTGGGACTGGCAGGAGCGGCAACAACAAATGTATCTTCGCTATTTAAAATGATGCGTCGGTCTTCTTGCTGACCATTGGCTAATTTCGCCATCTTCTTAAATAAGCGATCGCCAAAACCACACATTATAACGATGGTTTCGTTGGCTCGAATCCGATTAACATCCTCGATTGATACATAATTATTTTTAGGAATCATCAGCTGATTAACTTTTTGCATATCGAGAAAAATATCAGCTGTTTCACTATCATAAAAAACAATTTTCTTGCGCGTTTTGACCGCAAGATTTATAATTTCGTCTATATTATAGACGTTACGAGAGAATAAGGCGACAAAGAGTCGTCCTTTAACTTCCTCGATGAACTGCGTTAATAAGGCCGTAATTTTATACTTAGGAGCTGTGTAGCCGAGGCGATCAGCATAATTAGACTCTGTCATTAACAAAACGGTTTCTTTTTCGGCAATGCGGGCAATAGCGTTCATATCGTGAAGATAATTATCGGAAGCATTGTTTTCAACGACATAGTCGCCGGTAAAAACGATATTTCCAAGACTAGTTTCAATGGCTACTCCCATCGATTCAGCAATGTTATGGGCCGTATGGAAAAAATGAAACATCCGTCCAGCAATCATCACGTCGCTCGTCGGTTTTACGACTCGAAGGTCAAGACGAGTAATATCAAAGCGAATATGTTCAAAAAAGGAGCGCACCATTACTAATGTGACATCACTGCCATAAATTGGAGCTGGAACTTCCTTACTAATGTAAGGCAAAGCCCCGATTTCATCATCGTGACCATGCGTCAAAATATAAGCTTTAACCCGTTGACGGTTTCTTTTTAAATAATCAAAATCAGGAATAATATAATCAATCCCTGGTGTTGTTTTATCGGGAAAGCGAATCCCACATTCGATGACGAAAATATCATCATTAATTTCGACTACTTGCAAATTTTTGCCATCTTCATCGAGACCGCCTAACGCAAAGACTCTAATTTTATCTTCCATTGTTCCTTTTTCCTATAAACTTTTTACATCTAATATTCGACCCGACAGGTCGATTAATTGCACTTCATTTTCATTTAAAATCATATAAGTATGGGGATAACCGCCTTTTGGGAAAGTAAGCGATCCCGGATTTAAAACCATTACCCCATCAACCATCACTAATTGTGGCAAATGCGTATGACCAGACATCAACACATCACCTTTTTTTAATTTTAATGACTTTAAATCAACATTATCGCCATGAACGAGAACAAGGCGCTTATTATTGACAACTACTTCGTTTTGACGTGGGATTTTAAAATTTAAAACTTCAACATCGATATCGGCGTCGCAATTACCGCGAACCGCCACAATCTTATCAGCCAAGCTATTTAAAATTGTTGCAACAGCTTGGGGATTATAGTCTTCTTTAACTGGATTCCGCGGTCCACAGTATAAGAAGTCGCCTAATAAGGCGATAAGATCAGGTTTTTCGATTTCTACAATCCGTTTCAACTCTTCCGCATAAAAAGATGAACCATGAATGTCGCTGGCAATTAAAACTTTCATAATTTACTCCTCGATGTCTTTGGTGGCGATAACATCCACGCCAGTATCACAAATATTGGCTAAAACAACATCACCGATATGAACAGGGGCTTCTACCATTACTTTATCAAGTTCGCGCATGCATTCAAACATTTTTCCTTTAGGAACGGCTTGCGATGTTTTTACGCTTAAGCGAACGGCGTTTTGTGAGTTAATTTTTACTGTTGAAGTCAAGACGCGTGTCGGGTTTGTCATTTCTGTTTTCGCATAAATAATACCCCGTGGACACAAGTTGCCAGTCACGTTTAAATCGTTGTCAACTTTTAAACGACATCCGCGTGGACAAATAATACAAATTAGTTCTTTCATCATCGGTCCTCCGAAGAAACAATTAGCTCGCCATCTTGTCGATCAAATAGCTCTTTTGGCAAGCGAACTTTTTGCATTTCGCTAGGAATAATAATCGGCTTGACAATTTTTTTAATTACTTGCCCATTAAACGTAAATGTCAGAACTTGGTTTTGAAGCGGCTGATTAACGCGAAATTTAATCGTTAAATGGGTATCCAAATTAGCTAAACGCACACGATGTGGCACAACATAAAGAATATTTTTACCTGCTGCCATATTAAAATATGGTGCATCAAGATTTAACTTACCGGAAACATAAGCCGCCGCCCCTTTGCCACATGAACGGGATTCAGCGGTGACATAGTCTGCCAAATCGTGAACATGCAAAACATTTCCGGTACTAAAAATACCAGGAATATCCGTCATATAATGCTCATCAACAATGGCACCTCGGGCTTTTGAAACAGGTAAGCCGAGTTTCTTAAGTAGATCATTGCTCGGAATGAGACCAATTGAAAGAAGAAGCGTATCGACTTCAAATTCTTTTTCGGTTCCGGGAATGGGGTTAAACTTCTCATCGACTTGGGTTATTTCAATTTTTTCGAGGCGGCTTTTGCCAATTGTTTTAGTGACGGTGTGTGATAAATAAAGGGGGATATCAAAATCGTGCAAGCATTGAACAATATTATGATTCAAGCCATTGCTATAAGGCATTATTTCGCTAACGCCTAAAACTTTCGCGCCTTCTAGTGTTAGACGGCGAGCCATGATTAAGCCGATGTCTCCACTGCCCAAAATAAAGATGCGCTTGCCAACAAGGCAGCCCATTTCATTAAGATAAAGTTGGGCCATGCCAGCCGTAATGATGCCGCTTGGTCGTTCCCCAGGAATTTGAATCGCCCCAGCACTGCGTTCATAGCAACCAGTTGCTAAAATGACAGCCTTGGCTTTAATTTTGACAACACCTTCAAGGGAATTAGAATAAGTTACAACTTTATCTTTCGTTAAATTCAAAACGTTTGATTGATAGCGAATATCGATATTTCGTTGGTGAACTTCTATTGCTAGACGTGTCATAAATTCTGGTCCCGTCAATTGTTCTTTGAATTCTTCAAGACCGAATCCGTTATGTATACATTGATTTAAAATTCCACCGAGTTGGCGGCCTTTTTCAAGAATAATCACATCAGTTAAACCATCATCATAGGCTGCAATTGCGGCCGCCATACCAGCCGATCCACCACCGATGATAACTAAATCCTTTTCTATCATATTTTGCACTCCTTGGTCGAACATTTTAAAATGTTTGATCCAGCTTTGTCGTACAAAACTTCTGTCAAGTCAACGTCATAAAAATTGGCTAAATATTTAACGATCGCTGGTTGACAAAAACCGCCTTGGCATTTGCCAAAGCCAGCTCTTGTCCGCTTTTTGACGGCTTTCACAGTTCGCGGAGGAAGGCTCCGAGACATCAAATCATCTAATTCACCAAGTGAAATTTTTTCACAGTTGCATATAATTTGGCCAAAACGCGGATTTTGTTTGATTAGTTCGTTTTGTTCCGCAAGCGAAAGAGCCTTGAGATTTATGTAACGACGAACGCGAGGGTTAAAATTAGAATTTGGAACTAATTGTAATCTACTTTTAATTAGGTTTTCGACGACGTATTTAGCGATGGCAGGTGAAGAAGCTAAACCCGGCGATTCGATTCCGGCCACGTTAATAA